>JBBIIR010000045.1:0-10087 GCA_037446455.1 Hydrogenophilales bacterium
TGCTTGCGGCTGTTTTTGCCCCAGGCATACCCCATCAACAGCCAAAGTTTGCCTAACGTATTGTTTTATTTGGCCTGCCCGACAGGGATCGAACCTGTAACCCCCAGCTTAGAAGGCTGGTGCTCTATCCAATTGAGCTACGGGCAGATGGGGGGCCCGGGCGTGGGTGATCCGCGTCGGGGATGAATCATGGTCGGGGTGAGAGGATTCGAACCTCCGACATCTTGCTCCCAAAGCAAGCGCGCTACCGGGCTGCGCTACACCCCGACGGGGGCGGGGAAATGTACCCAGCCCCCGGGCAAAAAGCAACGCCGCGCGCGGGGGCTTGGCTAGAATAGCCGGATTCGCAACCCAGCCACCCCTGCCGCCATGACCGCCCGCATCCTCGACGGAAAAGCCATCGCCGACGTCCTGCTCCGCGACATCCAACGCCAGGTCTCGGCACGGGCCGCGGCGGGGCGGCGCATCCCCGGACTGGCGGTGATCCTGCTGGGCGGCGACCCGGCCTCCGCCATCTACGTGCGCAACAAGCGGCGCGCCTGCGAAACGGCGGGCGTGCTGTCGATCTCCCACGATCTGCCGGCCGACACCCCGCAGGCCGAACTCCTCGCGCTGATCGCCGGGCTCAACGACGATCCGACGGTGGACGGCATCCTGGTCCAAGCTCCTCTGCCCGCCCACATCGACGACAAGGCGGTCATCGAGGCGATCCGCGTGGACAAGGACGTGGACGGCTTCCATCCCTGCAACATCGGCCGCCTGGCGGTGCGCGACCCCCTGCTGCGCTCCTGCACGCCCTACGGCGTCATGAAGCTGCTGGAAGCCACCGGCGAGCCCCTGCGCGGCAAGCACGCGGTGGTGGTGGGCGCCTCCAACCACGTCGGCCGGCCGATGGCACTGGAACTGCTGCTGGCCGGCTGCACCGTCACCGTCTGCCACTCCGCCACGCGGGAACTGCCCGGCCACGTCGGCCGCGCCGACCTGGTGGTGGCCGCCGTCGGCAAGCCGGAAATGGTGCGGGGCGCCTGGATCAAGCCCGGCGCCATCGTCGTCGACATCGGCATCAACCGCCTGGACAGCGGCAGGCTGGTGGGCGACGTGGAGTTCGCCACGGCCGCCGAGCGGGCGTCCTGGATCACCCCGGTGCCCGGCGGCGTCGGCCCCATGACCGTGGCGACCCTGTTGCAGAACACGCTGGAAGCGGCGGCGCTGCACGCGCCCTGAGGGCAGACCCGGTGCGCAAGAACCCGTCCCCCGGTATGCGCGCCCTCAGGTGGGCCGGCCTGCTGTTCGCCGGCCTGACGGCGGCGGGCGCCGGGCTCGCGGCCGACCCCATCCTCGAGCACATCCGCCTGCCGCCCGGCTTCCGCATCGAACGCTTCGCCGAGGTGCCCAACGCCCGCCAGATGGCGCTCGGCCGCGGCACCCTGTTCGTCGGCGGCATGCGCGACGGCCGCGTGCACGCCGTGCCGCTCGACGGCGATGGCGCCGGCCAACCCCGCGTCGTCGCCCGGGGCCTGACCCTGCCGGTGGGCGTCGCCTTCCGCGACGGCGACCTCTACATCTCGGCGGTAAGCCGCATTCTGCGCATCCGCGACGCCGAACGCCGGTTCGCCAAGCCGCCGGAAGCGGAGACCGTGTTCGCCGGCCTGCCCACGGAAACCCACCACGGCTGGAAATTCATCGCCTTCGGCCCGGACGGCTGGCTGTACGTGCCGGTGGGCGCGCCCTGCAACATCTGCGCCGCCGACCCGGCGCGCTACGCCGTCATCCATCGCCTGGACCCGGCCAGCGGCAAGCTGGAGACCGTCGCGCGCGGGGTGCGCAACACGGTGGGTTTCGACTGGCATCCGCGCACTGGCCAGCTCTGGTTCACCGACAACGGCCGCGACTGGCTGGGCGACGACCTGCCGCCGGACGAGCTCAACCGCCTGGACCGGCCCGGCCGCCACTTCGGCTATCCGCATTGCCACGGCGCCGCCCTGCGCGATCCAGAATTCGGCGGCGACGCCGATTGCGCCGGTTTCACGCCGCCGGCGCGGGAACTGGCCGCCCACGTGGCGCCCCTGGGCATGCGCTTCTATACCGGCCGGCAATTCCCCGCCCGCTACCGCAACGCCATCTTCGTCGCCGAGCACGGCTCCTGGAACCGCAGCCGCAAGGCGGGCTACCGGGTCATGGCCGCGATCCTCGAGGGCGACCGGGTGGTGGCCTACGAACCCTTCGCCACCGGCTGGCTGCAGGGCGAGGGCGGCGACCGCGAACGCGTGCTGGGCCGTCCCGCCGACGTCCTGGTGATGCCCGACGGCAGCCTGCTGGTGTCGGACGACCACGCGGGGGTGGTGTATCGGATCGTGTATGGGGGGTAGGGGGAGGCTGGAAAATGCCTGCCGGGGGAATCGGCTTTTCAGCCGCATCGCACGTGCGCTTCCGACCCACAACAGCAATTGGATTCATAGAGACACCGTCTCTTCCCGCCTCGAACAAGCCGCTGAAGGAAGCGTTGGTTCAACGCCAGGTGTCTACGGCGGAATTGTCGCTCGGCGAGGTTGATGTCCGGCGGCAGCGGGTCAGGTGCTGTCATTTGAGGTGACGCTGTCAGTTTGATCGAGCGTCAGCAATGGGGTGCTTCGAACTGGCGGCGGCTGGCTATTGACCGTGAACTCCGCTGTGACAACATGTTACTCATACCAGAATCTGCGGGGTGGGCTGGTTTTCGTTTGAAACTACCAAATTTCTTGCTCAGACAGGGATAGGGACAATGAACAACACAGGGTCGCTTGGCGAATCGGACTCCAGGAAATCACCCCTGCGCATTGCTGCCGCATTGGGTGCGAAGCTAAATCTTGCTGATTTTCAGAATGCCGTTCCGATACTCCGGGAGCTGAGTGTCGTCAACGATACGACCGAGAATCTGTCAGAGCTTGACCTAAGTATCGAATCGACGCCCCCTTTCCTGAAACCAAAGCACTGGCACATCGATTCAATCAGTGCTGGTCAACGTTGCCATATCCCGGGTCTGGACGTCCAACTTGATGGCGCCTTGTTAACTCGGCTGACCGAAGCCGAGACAGCAACCGTTTCGTGGATATTGCGCCGTCGTGGTGAAACTGACATTGAGCTGGCAAGGCTCGAACAAACCGTGGAACTCCTGCCTCGCAACCAATGGGGCGGCATATCGCACCTGCCCGACATGGTCGCTGCGTTCGTTCAACCCAATGAGCCTGCCGTCGAGCGCTTACTGAAGCAGACGGCCGAGGTCTTGCGCAAGAATGGCAAGAATCCGGCATTGGATGGTTACAAGGGCGGTTCGAAACGTGCCTGGGAACTGACTTCCGGTATCTGGAGTGCCGTGGCGGCGATGGGATTGGACTATGCGCTGCCCCCCGCCAGCTTCGAGCATGCCGGCCAGAAAGTGCGTGGGCCTGGACAAATTGTCGAGTCCGGCTTGGCCACGTGCCTCGATCTTGCCCTGTTCTTTTGCTCGGCCATCGAACAAGCCGGGTTGAATCCGCTGCTTGTTTTCACCCGGGGTCATGCCTTTGCCGGCGTATGGCTCAAGAGCGAAGAATTTTCCACCTCGGTGGTGGATGACATCACGGCCTTGCGCAAGCGAGTCAAGCTCAGGGAACTGGTACTTTTCGAGACCACCGTCGCCACGCACCGGCCGGCGCCCACGTTCTCCCACGCCGTGGAACTTGGCGCGAGACACGTCGCGGAGGAAAACGAAGAAGCCTTCGAACTGGCGGTGGACATCCGTCGGGCGCGACTGCAACGGATCAAACCCCTGGCCAGCGCCGAGGCACACGGGACGACAATCCCAGTCGAGTCACCGCCAGTTGTGGAGCCGGCCTTCGACGAAGCGCCTGATCTACCTGACGATGACGCCGCGGCCGAGCCGGATCCCGCCACGCTGAATCCCAAGGACCGTTTGGCGCGTTGGCAGCGCAAATTGCTGGACCTGTCGCTGCGCAACAACCTGTTGAATTTTCGTAGCGGGAAAAAGGCCATCAAGGTCGAGGCACCGGACCCAGGCGCTTTGGAAGACCTGCTGTCGGAAGGTCAGGCTCTGCGCCTGCTGGCCAGGCCTGCCCTCATGGACGGCGTCGATCCACGGAATCAGGCGATCCATGAAGGCCGCGAACGGGAAGACCTGCGCCGGGAACATGCCCGCGATGCCTTGAGTCGGCGCGAGGTGTTCGTGGACCTGCCCCAGGACGAACTGGATGCCCGGTTGGTGGAGCTCTTCCGCGCCGCGCGGTCCACCTTGCAGGAAGGGGGCGCGAACACCCTGTTTCTCGCCATCGGCTTTCTTTCCTGGACCCGCGAAGACAAGGCAGGGCAGCGCTATCGTGCGCCGTTGAGCCTCGTTCCGGTGAACCTGAACCGCCGGAGCGTGCGTTCCGGCTTCACCCTGACCCTCCATGACGACGAGCCCCGCTTCAATCCGACGCTGATCGAGATGCTGCGTCAGGATTTCAAGCTGAACCTGGGCGTCGACGATGGGGAACTACCCAAGGACGATGCCGGCCTGGATGTGGCCGGCATCTGGAAAACCGTCTCCCACGCGATCAAGGACATCAAGGGATGGGAGGTGACGGAAGACGTGGTACTGGCCCTGTTCTCCTTTGCCAAGTACCTCATGTGGAAGGATTTGACCGAGCGTACCGATCAGTTGCGCGAAAACCCGGTGGTGCGGCACCTGATCGACACGCCACGTGAGAACTATCCATCCGAAATCGCATTCCCGAATCTGAAACGGCTCGACCGGGATTTGCCTCCCGAACGGACCTTCTGTCCCTTGCCCGCCGATTCCTCCCAGCTCTCCGCCGTCATGGCGGCCGCGCGCGGCAAGGATTTCGTCCTCGTGGGGCCGCCCGGCACGGGCAAGAGCCAGACCATCGCCAACCTCATCGCCCAATGCCTCGCGGAAGACAAGCGGGTGTTGTTCGTCTCGGAGAAGATCGCGGCCCTCGATGTGGTCTACCGCCGGCTTCGCGCAGTCGGTCTGGGCGAATTCTGTCTGGAGCTGCATTCCAACAAGGCCAGGAAACTGGATGTGCTCGCCCAGCTCCAGCAGGCCTGGGAAGCGAAGGGCGCGGTGGATGAGGACTCTTGGCGCGCGGAAGCGCAGCGTTTGCGGAACCTGCGCGACCAACTCAACGGCTATGTCGAGCGTTTGCATTTTCGCCATGGCAATGGCATGACCATCTTCGAAGCGATCGGGCGGGTCGTCGACGGCGAGGATATCCCGCCTTTAGGGCTTTCCTGGAGTGGGCCGAATATCCATGACCTGCCAACCATGGAAACGCTCCGCGAGGTGGCCGATCGGCTGGAGGTCAACTCCCAGGCCGTGGGACGGGACGCCCTGATGACGCATCCCCTCGCCGCCGTCGGCCATGAGGATTGGTCCCCAACCTGGCAACAAACCCTGATCGAGGCCGCCAGAAAGCTAATTCCAGCCGCGCGGGCCGTGGCACAGGCCGGCGCGCACTTCTCCCAGGCTGTCGGGTTGCCGGAGTTGCCACTCTCAAGTCGTTCGCCGGGCCGTCCCAAGAACGACTTGGCCCCCTCGGGGGGCGGCTCGGGCGCATTTTCCGAGCCGGGGGCACAGATTGACCGTCATGTCCGTGGCGCCTTGGCCATCCTGGCCAGAACCCTGCCCCAGGCAGCCGGGCGGGATTGGAGTTTCGTATTGCGGCCCGACGCGAAGACCTTGGCCGACCGATTGCATGAAGCCGTGGCCTTGTTGGCCGAACATCAAAGTCATTGCGCGGCCCTGTCGCCACCTTGGCCCGATTCGGTGATCGGCGCCTGTAAACAAGGGTTGCAGTTACTGAAGAACCGGCAGGATACCCATGCCCAATTGGGCCAAGCCTGGCCGATGCATACGGTCCTGGAACTCAAGAATGGTTTGGCGCTGCTGGACAGCATCGATCAAGCGATGAAACAACTCTCCGTCCGCTACGGCGAGCAGGTCGAGCAGTTGAACGTGGGCCAGCTGCAACGGGAGTGGGTCAAGGCCGGGAAAGCCATGTGGCCCCTCTCCTGGTTGGCGAAACGAAAAATCAGCAAGGCACTCGACGCCGTGGTGACCGGGGAGGGCGAGCCCGACGTCGCCAAGGATCTGCGTGCCTGGGTCGAAATCCGAGCCTTGCGTTCTCAGGCCATGGCCCTGGACCTAGGCGCGGAGACCGAAGGACTCTGGGCCGGGTTGAAGACCAAAGTGGAATTGGCGCTATGTGCCCTGCGCTTCCAATTGGCGCTCAGCGCCGCGAGAAACGAACAGTCATGGGAAGACAGCGGGTTCGAGCCGATTGCGGAGGGCCGTTGCGGGGAGCGTCTTGCGCAGGAGTTGAAGAGGCTTCGGACACTCCGACAACTGGACAGCCGGTTGGCGGCGCTGGAACACCTCGGCCCGGCCTCCGAATCGCTGTGGGCGGGACGAAACACACGCACCGAATCCTTGCTGGCGGCGCTGCATTTCCAGGAGACCATGCAATCCCTGCGGGAGTCCGGTTCGCTCACCGATGAGCACAACGCCGTGGCAGCCGGGGAGTGTGGCGCGGCCATGGCTGCGGATTTCCGCCGCCTGCGCCAGCGGGCACTGGTCGAACAGCATCTTTCCGCCTACGACGATCTATCCAAGCTCACGGCGGGGTTATGGGATGGCCTGCGAACCCGAACAAGTGAAGTGGACAAGGTCCTGAAGTTTCAGTCCTCCATGGCCGCCGTGGTTTCGAACCTCGCCAGCACGCCGGAAGCGATCGGGACGATCAAGGGTGCACTGGACCGGCATATCGGCGCCGGAGATCGGAAGAGCGAACCGGGCGGTCCCATCGCGGGGGCGGGCGATGCCTATCTCCAGGCATGGGCCGCCCTGCAACCCGCCCTCGACCGGCTGGCGTCGGCGGGCGGGTTCCCGGATGCGGCCAAGACTCGGTTCGGCGAGCAGCCCCTCGACGAACTTGTCCAGCACTGCGAGGCCATCATCCATGCCGAAAGCCGACTGCATGCCTGGTGTGCCTGGCGCAAGGTCTGTGGCGAGGCCATGGTGCTCGGCCTTGGCAATCTGGTTTCCGCCATCGAGCATGGATCAGTGGCCCAAGGCAAGGTGCGCCGGGCGTTTGAGACCGATTACAGCCGCTGGTGGCTCAATGCCGTGGTGGATGAGGAACAGGCCATCCGTACCTTCGTATCGGCCGAACACGAAAAACGCATCAGCGATTTCCGGGCACTGGACGAGCGTTTTACCGCGCTGACCCGGGATTGGATCAGGGCGCGTCTCTGTGCCGAAATGCCGAGCCAGGACAATGTCACCCGCAACTCGGAATGGGGCACCCTGCGCCACGAAATGAACAAGAAGAAGCGCCACATGCCTTTGCGCGAACTGATGGCCGGCATCCCCACCGCACTGACCAAGCTGACTCCTTGCCTGCTCATGAGCCCCCTGTCCATCGCCCAATACCTGGCCGCCGACGCGACCAGCTTCGATGTGGTGGTCTTCGACGAAGCCTCGCAAATCCCGGTATGGGATGCCGTGGGCGCCATCGCGCGGGGCAAGCAGGTGGTCATGGTGGGGGATCCCAAGCAACTGCCGCCCACCAATTTCTTCGACCGGGCCGAGTCCGACCTCGACGACGAAGACGTGGAAGGCGATCTGGAGAGCATCCTCGACGAATGCCTGGGCGCCAGCCTGCCCACCATGAATCTGGCCTGGCACTACCGCAGCCGCAACGAAAGCCTGATCGCCTTCTCCAACCATCGTTACTACGGCGGTTCGCTGGTCACCTTCCCGTCCCCCGTCACCGAAGATCGGGCCGTGAGCTTCCACCCCGTCAGCGGCGCCTATGAAAAAGGCGGCGCGCGCATCAATCAGGCCGAGGCCAAGGCCCTGGTCGCCGATCTGGTCGGCCGCCTCAAGTCGCCGGGTTTCCGCGAATCCAAGCTCACCATCGGCGTGGTCACCTTCAACACCGAACAACAGGGGCTCATCGAAGACCTGCTGGATGAAGAGCGGCGCAAGGACCCAGCCATCGAACCCTGGTTCTCGGAAGTCGAATTGGAGCCCGTGTTCGTCAAGAACCTGGAAAGCGTCCAGGGCGACGAACGCGACATCATGTACTTCTCCATCACCTACGGCCCGGATGTGCACGGCGCGGTCTCGATGAACTTCGGCCCCATGAACCGGGCCGGCGGCGAGCGCCGCCTGAACGTCGCCATCACCCGCGCCCGTCATGAGCTGCGCGTGTTCTCCAGCCTCAAGGCCGAACAGATGGACCTGACCCGCACCCAGGCAGAAGGTGTGCGCGACCTCAAGCTGTTCCTCGAATTCGCCGAACGCGGCGCCCGCGCCTTGGCCGAAGCCCATTCCGGCAGCCGCGGTGGTTTCGACAGCCCCTTCGAAGAAGCCGTCGCCGCCGCCCTCGCCCGGAAGGGCTGGAAACTGCACACCCAGGTCGGCGCCTCGGCCTTCCGCATCGACCTGGCCGTCGTCCACCCCGACGCCAAAGGCGTTTACCTGAGCGGCATCGAATGCGACGGCGCCACCTACCACCGCTCGGCAACCGCCCGCGACCGCGACAAACTGCGGGAACAGGTCCTGCGCGGCCTGGGCTGGAACATCCTGCGGGTCTGGTCAACGGACTGGTGGATCGACGCCTCCGGCACTCTGGAAAAACTCGACGCCAAGCTGCGAGCCTTGCTGGAAGGCAGCCGGGCGAAACGCGCCGTGGCGGCGGAGAAGGAGGCCGTGCGTCGGGTGGCGGAGGAAGCCATTGCCAAGGCAAAGGTCGACGAAGCGGTGATGACGCAAGGCGAAGACGGACACGTTGCCCTCCCGACATCAGGCGAACTGGCATCCGGCGAGACCCAGCCCCGTGAAGCTGTCGAGGTCTACGCCAGGAACGTTCCCGAAGCGCTCCCCACATCAACCGCGACCTTCGTCGAAGCCGATCCTCTGTCCGTGGTGGACGGCGTCAACGCCGATGCCTATTTCGATACCGCCTACGACCCGATCCTGGCCCGCATGATCGCCCACGTGGTCGAGATCGAAGGTCCGGTACTGGGCGCTGTCCTCGCCCGTCGCATTGCCAGGGCGCACGGCTGGCAACGCACCGGATCGCGCATCCGGGAGCGGGTTGAAACGCTGGCGGCCATGCAGTTCAAAACCACCGAGGAAGATGTCGGGACGTTCTACTGGCCGGCGGGGCTGAGTCCGGATGGACCTGTCGTGTTCCGGCGGGTGGCTGAGGATTCGGCCAGGGCGGTGGATGAGATTTGTATGGCGGAGTTGGGGGCGTTGGCGAAGCAGATGATTGCGGCCGGTTTCGTGGGAGAAAATGCAGTTGCAGCTATGGCGAGGGAAGTTGGACTGCATCAGATCAGGGCAGCCAGCCGTGGGCGGCTTGAGAAGGCAATGAGCATCATGCCGCCAGACGCTGGTTAGCGAAGTTAGATTGAGCGAAGCAAAACCAAATCCCAGGCTGGATGAATGATTGCGAGAATGAACTCTGCTCTGCGCGATCCTCCAGATTGGCATTCTGCAGCGGTGAGCACTACTCAAACGAATAAGGACACAAGGAAATGGCCGGTTCTACCTTTCAGACCAACCCCTATGACCTCTACAAGCTGCTGGAGGACTGCCACCGAGGCATTCTGCAACTACCCGACTTCCAGCGAAGCTGGGTGTGGGACGAGGACCGCATCAAGAGTCTGATCGCGTCGATCTCTCGCGCCTTCCCAGTTGGCGCGCTGATGACGCTGGACACGGGCGGCGAAGTGAACTTCAAGCCCCGGCCGGTAGAGGGCGCGCCCGCCGAGGCGAAGAACACCTCTCCGCATTCGCTGCTGCTTGACGGGCAGCAGCGAATGACCTCGCTGTTTCAAGTAACCCTGCGTGGCAGGGTGGTCGAGACGGTCACGCCGAAGAACAAGAGAGTGAAGCGTTGGTTCTACATCGATATCCGTAAGGCGCTGGATGCCAGTGTAGACCGCGAGGAGGCCATAGTCGGAGTACCCGATGACCGTGTGATCCGCGCCGATTTCGGCCGCGAGGTGGTGCTGGACCTATCGATGCCCGATGGCG
>JBBIIR010000046.1:0-10071 GCA_037446455.1 Hydrogenophilales bacterium
CCTGGCCGAAGTGACCGCTGTCGGCGAGGGCGACGAGATAGCGCAGTTCTTGCAGGGTCATGGTTATGTGATCGATTCAGTAGATGGCGTGATTCTATACAATTAATTTGATCAATTTTTTCTCCTGGTCTGTCATGACCAGAGATCGCCACCACGGGGCTGGAATACCCGCAGTCTGGCGAAAGCGGAGAAAATATCTTTAATAAGGAGGGGAATGTGAAACATGGTGGACATGAGGCATCCCGAAAACCCAAATTTCGACAGGAACCGGAATAACCTGGAACCGCCGCCCGCCCTGCGCGACCTCGCCGCGCTCGCCGGGGTGCGCTTCAACGGCGGCGCGCCCTGGGACATCCAGGTGCGGGACGAGGAGGTGTACCGGCGCATCCTCGTCCAGGGTTCCCTGGGCTTCGGCGAAGCCTACATGGACGGTCTCTGGGAAACCGAGCGGCTCGATGAACTGTTCGCCCGCCTGCTGCGCGTGGACGTGGACGCCAAGCTGGTCGGCGCCGCGCGCCTGCGCCTGTTCCTCGCCACGTTGCGCGCGCGTCTGTTCAACCTGCAATCCGCGCGACGCGCCTTCCACGTCGGCGAGCGGCATTACGACATCGGCAACGACGTGTTCGAGGTCATGCTGGATTCCAGCATGAGCTACTCCTGCGCCTACTGGGCGCGCGCCGAGACCCTGGAGCAGGCGCAACGCGACAAGCTGGACCTGATCTGCCGCAAGCTGGAATTGCGGCCCGGCGAGCGCCTGCTGGAGATCGGTTGTGGCTGGGGCGGCCTCGCGCATCACGCGGCGCGTCACCATGGAGTTGTCGTTACCGGCGTGACGGTTTCGCGGGCGCAGTTGCAGGTCGCGCGGGAACGCTGCCGCGGTTTGCCGGTGAACATCGAACTGAAGGACTACCGCGACATCGACGGCACCTACGACAAGATCGTCTCGGTGGGCATGTTCGAGCACGTGGGCCGCAAGAACTACGCGGTGTACTTCGACACCGCCCGGCGCGCGCTGAAGGAGGACGGCCTGTTCCTGCTGCACACCATCGGCAACCACGCGACCTCCGCCCATACCGATCCGTGGATCGACCGTTACATCTTCCCCAACGGCAAGCTGCCGTCCGCGCGCGACCTCGCCGAGTCCCTGGAGAGCCGCTTCGTCATCGAGGACTGGCACAACTTCGGCCGCGACTACGACCGCACCCTGATGGCCTGGTGGGAGAACTTCTCCGCGGCGTGGCCGGCTCTGGCCGACAAATACGGCGAGCGCTTTTACCGCATGTGGAAGTACTACCTGCACTGCTGCGCCGGCTACTTCCGCTCCGGGCAGGGCCAACTCTGGCAGTTGGTGCTGAGCAGGCGGGGACGCGCGGGGGTGTACCGCTCGATCCGCTGAGCTCGGCCGACCACGCAAAGTCGGGAAGTCGATCTAATTGTTAGATCGATATATGTCACGTAATTCATTTCAAACAATGGCTCGCATGGTCTTTAATCAAAACCGCCAGCCACTTCACAGGAGCAGCGCCATGAAGCCCAGCGCTTGCGTCATCCGTCCCCCCGGTCTGCCCGCCTTTGAGGCCGACACAACCTTTGCGGTGCCAGGCGCCACGGGCGACCGTGTGTTCGCGGTCATCGCCAGCCTGGGCCTCGGCCTGGCGGGCATCGCCTGTGGCGGCGACATCCCCGTGCTGGCCGGGCATTGAGTCGGACCGCGCCATGGAAGCCGTCCGCTCCGCCTCCTTCCGCGCCGACTGGCTAAGCCACGCCCAGGCCCACCCGCTCACGGCCCTCGGGCTCGTGCTGTCGGCCCTGGCCGTGATCGGGCTGTTCCTTGCCAGCACCGCGCGCGTGCTGGACGGGGAAGCGGACACCGCTTTGCGCCACGCCCTGTTGGGGGGGCTGGCCGCCTTCGCCGCGACCAGCCTGGGCGCCGCCCCGGCCCTGTTCCAGCGGAAAATCACGCAACGCGCCGAGGACACCCTGCTGGGCCTGGCAGCCGGCATGATGCTGGCCGCGAGCGCGTTTTCCCTGTTGCTGCCGGGCCTGGAAGCGGGCGCGGAGATCACCGGCGCCCCCCTGGCGGGAGGCGTGCTGGTCGTCCTCGGCCTCGGTCTCGGCGTCCTCCTCATGCTCGGGCTGGACCAGTTCACCCCGCACGAGCACGTGCATGGCGGCCCCTGTGGTCCGGGCTGCGCGCGCGTCGGGCGGGTCTGGCTGTTCGCCCTGGCGATCGCCCTGCACAACCTGCCGGAAGGCATGGCGATCGGTGTCAGTTTCGCGCGGGGCGACCTCTCCGTCGGCTTGCCGCTCACCACGGCCATCGCCCTGCAGGACATGCCGGAAGGCCTGGTGGTGGCGCTGGCCTTGCGCGCCGTCGGTCTGCCTCCGCTTCGCGCCGTGCTGGTCGCGGCGGCAACAGGCTTCATGGAACCGCTGGGCGCCCTGTTGGGCGTGGGCCTCTCCAGCGGGCTGGTCCTCGCCTACCCCGTCGGCCTCGGCTTGGCGGCCGGCGCCATGATCTTCGTGGTGTCTCACGAGGTGATTCCGGAAACCCATCGCAACGGTCATCAGACCCCTGCTACCCTCGGATTGATGGCGGGATTCGCGGTGATGATGCTTTTAGACACGTCCCTCGGCTGAGGGCTTAACCCGAAAGGAGCACAGCATGGCCATCGATATCGGCATCAACGACAAGGATCGCGCCCGCATCGCGGAGTCCCTCTCCAGGATGCTCGCGGACAGCTACATCCTCTATCTCAAGACCCACAACTTCCACTGGAACGTGACCGGGCCCATGTTCAACACCCTGCACATCATGTTCATGCAGCAGTACACGGAACTGTGGAACGCCCTCGACCTCATCGCCGAGCGCATTCGCGCCCTGGGCCATCCGGCGCCGGGTTCCTACAAGCGCTACGTGGAGCTTTCCAGCCTCAAGGAGGAGGAGGGTGTGCCCTCGGCGCACGACATGATCCGGCAACTGGTGGCCGGCCAGGAGGCGGTGACGCGCACCGCCCGCGCCGCCTTCAAGGTGGCCGACGCGGCCGACGACCAGCCCACCGCCGACCTGCTCACGCAGCGCATGGAAGTGCACGAGAAGAACGCCTGGATGCTGCGCGTGCTGCTGGAGGACGGCGCGGCGGCGCCTAAACCGGCGAAGGCGCGGCGCAAATAGGCGGCGGCTTGTCGAGGGCGGCGGGGGATAAAATCGGCGATTCCTTTCCCCCCGCGCTCCGCCCGATGACCACCGCCGACCTCCTTCCCGTCACCCTGCTCACCGGCTTCCTGGGCAGCGGCAAGACCACGCTGCTCAACCACCTGCTGCGGCGGGAGCCGCTCACCGCCGTGGTGATGAACGAATTCGGCGAAATCGGCCTGGATCATCAACTGCTGGAGGACACGCGCGGCCCCCTCGCCCTGCTTTCCGGCGGCTGCGTGTGCTGCCAGGTGCAGGGCTCGCTCGGCCCCACCCTGAAGAACCTCTTCATGGCGCGCGGCGGCACGCTGCCGGCCTACCGTCGGGTAATCATCGAAACCACCGGCATCGCCGACCCCGCGCCGATTCTCGACGTGCTGCTCAACGACCGCTGGATCGCCGCCCGGCATCGCATGGACGGCGTCCTCACCACGGTGGACTGCGCGCACGCGCCGCAACAGCTCGACGCCTACCCGGAGGCGCGGCGCCAGGTGGCGGTGGCCGACCGCCTGCTGCTCACCAAGTCCGACCAGACGACACCCGAAGCGCGTGCCGCGCTGGAGGAACGCCTGGCATCGCTCAATCCCGCCGCGCCCCGACATATCGTCACGCACGGCGCCATCGACCCCGCGCTGATTCTCGATGTCGGCCTGTTCAACGCCCGCGACAAGCACGCGGACGTGGAGCAATGGCTCGCGCATGCGCGTTATCGGCCGGTCGCGCGCGGCGCGCTGGGTGGCAAGGCCCGGCCGCAACCGGCGGACGGCCATGACGGACGCATCCGCGCCTTCAGCCTCAGTTTCGACGAACCCCTGGATTGGGACGGCCTGGCCGCCGCCCTGGAAATGTTGCAGGCCTTCCGCGCGGAGAATCTGCTGCGCATGAAGGCCATCGTCCACGTCGCCGGCAAGGACGCCCCGGTGGTGCTGCACGCCGTGCAGCACGTGCTCTATCCGCCCGCCGAACTGCGGTCGTGGCCGGATGACGACCGGCGCAGCCGTTTCGTCTTCATCACCGCCGATCTGGAGGAGGGTTTCGTGCGTCGCCTGCTGGAGGACTTCACCCGCGCGGCCGCCGGTAAACCGGCGGCGTCGGCCCTGACCTGAACCGCCCGCGCCGGGGCTTTCTACGCCCACACAAAGCATATTGACAACCGTTCTCATTAGCGACAAACTGGCACCATCTCCCCACCGGAGCCATGCCATGTATGTCTGCATCTGCCAGGCCGTAACGGAAAAACAGGTTCGCGAAGCCGTCGATCAGGGCGTGCATTCCCTCAGCGCGCTGCGCGAACACCTGGGCGTGGCTTCGGAATGCGGCAAATGCGCGCGCTGCGCGCATGGCATCCTCAAGGAGTGCCGCAACTGCCCGGCGGAAGCGCGGGGCATGTCCCGCGCGGGCTGACCGACTCCGCGCAGCGCCACCGCCGGGCTCCGCGCCCGCATTCACCCCACCTCCGTCATGGAGGATGTTCGCGCTCGCCTTGTCTATAATCGGTGCGCACCGGCACCCCGCCGGACCGCGCGGCGGCAAGCCCATTAGCCAAGTCTTCAGCCAGCCCCAGCCACCGGCCCGCCGCTCCCCCAGGACGCCCCGCACCCACGGACAAGGAGCCCCCATGAAAGGCGACAAGAAAGTCATCCAACTGCTGAACAAGGCGCTGGCGGTGGAATTGACCGCCATCAACCAGTATTTCCTGCATGCGCGCATGTACAAGAACTGGGGCCTCAACGCCCTGGGCAAGCACGAATACGAGGAATCCATCGAGGAGATGAAGCATGCCGACAAGCTCATCGAACGCATCCTCTTCCTCGAAGGCCTGCCCAACCTGCAAACCCTGAACAAGCTCAACATCGGCGAGAACGTGCCCGAGTGCCTGCAAGGCGACCTGAAGCTCGAACTGGGCGGCCGCGAGCTCTACGTGGAAGCCATCGCCTACTGCGAATCCATCCAGGACTACGTCTCGCGGCAAGTCCTCGACGCCATCCTGGAGGACACCGAGGAGCACATCGATTACCTGGAAACCCAACTCGAACTCCTGGACAAGGTGGGCCTGCAGAACTACCTGCAAAGCGCCATGGGCGAATTTGGCTCCTGACGCGTCGCCAGGCCACCGGAGCGGGCCGCGGGCCCGTTTTTGTTCGGCCGCGCTCTCGCATGAGCCCGTTGGACGCTGTTGGCGCTTTTGCAGGCGCTGGCTCGTCCGCGAATGATGCCGCCAATCTCACCCGAGACAGCCTGCAGCTGATTTAACCCCCAAGCCCCCCACACGAAAAAACTCTTGCTTCTGAGAATCGTTCTCGTTTAATATCGGTTGCAAGCTTCCCTGCCCGCCCATGGCGGAGGCGGGTCAAGCAGCAGCCAGCCAGGACGCCGTCCCAGCCAGCCGATCTCTAGCATATTCACAGGAGACGGATATGGAATGGATGAACACTCTGTTGTGGGTCCTCCGCGGCAGCGCCGCCGGCATGGCCTTGTTCCTGGCGATGGTGGTGGCGGTATACACCCTGGTGCCGCTGGAAACCCCGCGCGCCGAAGGCCCGACGCCACAGACGGCCGCGCGGCATCAGGCGGGGTAAGCGACATGAACCGCCCCGCCGCCCCCGACAACCGCCCCGACCTGATGGCCGCCGTGCTGGAACACCTGGCCTGCTACATGCAGACCGGGCGGCCGCGTTCCGCCCATCTCGCCAGCCTTCTGCTCGCGCGCATCGCCGTCGAGCCGGACGTCGATGCCGAACTGCGCGAACGCTGCCGACTGCTGGACGAGGTCCTGGAAAGCCTGGAGACGCGCGATGCGCGTGTCCGCCTGGCGCCGTCCATGCGCGCCACGACGCGTCCCACGCCGTGGCTGACCTGGGAATGTCTGGGAGAAGCGGCATGAGGAGCTTCCGATGAGCCTGGACCTGCCCGCCTGGGGCCCCCGCGAGGCCCTGGTCAAGGCCTGGACCGCGCGCTTCCTGGGCCGTGACGAACCCGTCGTCGAAGCCGACAACACGGACGTCCGCGCGGCCGACGCTTCCGCGCGGCGCGCCAGCAAACTGCCGCCGCGCATCTGGGAACTGGACCACAAACTGCTCTGCCCCGTCATCGGCACCTGCCTGGCCATGCCCGAGGTGCGCGCCCTGGCGCGCAAGCATGGCGTGGTCGCGGAAAGCGCCGGCGACTACGACGCGCACGTCACCGTGATCTCGCATTGCAAGAGCCGCAATCCCGTGTCCGAGGCGGTGCAAAAGGCGCTCGACCGTCGGCATGCCCTGTGGCTCGGTCGTTTCGCCAAGGCGAAGAGCGAGGCGGCGGCGCGCGATCTGTGGAACGCCGCCCTGGAGCGCGGCGAGGCGGCGGGCGCCCTGTGGGGCGCGGCGTCCTGCCGCGCGACCACGCCGGAGCTGACGCAGCAGGTGTACGAGGACATCCACATGCTGTCGCATCAGATCGGCGCCGGCGTGCGCGCCGATCTGGCGCGCGTCGCCGAACTGGAGGAGGAGGTGCGCCGCTTGCAGGCGCAACTGCGGCGCGCCGGGGAAAAAAGCGAGAGTCAACTGGCCCAGCGCGCGGCCCGCATCCGCTATCTGGAAAAGACCCTGGCCGCGGCCGAGGACAAGGCGCGGGAGAACGACGACTTGCGCCGCCGGGTGGATGACCTGGCCTCGGGCCGCGCCCTGGCCGACCTGGAACGGCGGCTCGCCGCCAGCGAGGAACGGGCCGCCGCCCTGGCGCGCCAGGCGGAGCGCGCGGAAGCGCTGGAGCAGCGTCTCGCCAACCTCGGCGAAGCGCAGCGCAAACTGGAAGAAGACCTGCGCCAGGCGCGCGACGGCCGCGATGCCCTGGAACGTCTGCTGCTGGAGGAACGGGACTGCGGCGACTGCGCCCTGCACGACGCCTGCCCCGGCCCTGAACTGCGCGGCCGGCGCCTGCTCTGCGTGGGCGGCCGCATCAACCTGCAGGCTAAATACCGCCAGCTGGTGGAAAAGGCCGGCGGCCAGTTCATCTACCACGACGGCGGCAAGCAGGAGGCGCTTGCCCGCCTGCCGGAACTGCTGGGCCAGGCCGACGCCGTCATCTGCCCCGCCGACAGCGTCGGCCATCCCGCCTACTACCAGCTCAAGCGGCACTGCAAGCAGGCGCGCAAACCCTGCGTCATGTTGCGCGGCTCCAGTCTCGCCAGCTTCGCCGACGGCCTCAGCCGCCTGGCCGCCGGCGACATCGATTTCGGCGCCGGCGCGCCGCTCGCCTTCATGCCCATGGCCGCGAAACCCGTCCTCTGATGGAAGCAACCCGATGAACACGAACACCCGCGCAACCGCCGCCGACGAAGTCGGCCTGCCCCCCGTCAAAACCCTGCTGTCCGCGCTGGTCTGGCTGGCCGGCCGGCAACGCAGCCAACCGGATGAAACAAACCTGCGAGCCATGCTGGATCAACTAAAACGGCTCGCCATCCATCCCCAGGCCGACCTCGACGACCTGCGCGCCGGTTTGCGGCTGGCCGCCGGCGTCGAACTTGATGTCATCCACTGGATGGGGGGCTGCATGGCGACCTCCGACCCGTCGCGCCACTGATTCCCTCGCCACTGCGCGAATCAGCCCGCTCCCCGTCCGCCAGGGCGGCGATCAGCGCGCGTCGTTCAGCGAGAGAACCCTGATTCTTGCTGCCTGAGCCAGCAGGCGGCTTGAGTGTGTATTCAATCATGAATATATTGAACCTTGATTCCTCGGTTGAACACGTCCGCAGGCGCGGCGGTGCGGGGGTCCGGCGCGAAGCGACGACGCCGCGGGGTCGTTCCCCGCAAGGAGGCGCGACCAGCCCGCAGGGCGCAGGACAGCGCGCAGCGCTGGTCCCGAGCGCAGCGAGGGATGGGCCGAAGGGCCACACAAAGCCAGGCGCCCGCGCAGACGCGAAAGCGGGCGTGTAGCGGGCTCACCCAAATGGTGAACCGCGTCGAAGGCGTAAACGTCGGCAACCATGCGGATTTTCGAAGATCAATGAGCGGTCAACCGAGGAATCAAGGTTGAATACAAATCCCATCCCGAGGTGGCGGCAATGACCCAAACGACCACGATGACGGTTCGTCTCAACGCGACACTGAGCGACTTTGTGGCGGCCAACGTTGGTGAATACGGCGCCTATGAGAATGTCAGCGAGTACATGCGCGACCTGATCCGGCGCGACATGGAGCGCGCGCAGCGCGATGCTTTCGAGCGACTCAAGGCGGAACTGACCCTGGCCTTCTCGGCTCCGGATTCCGCTTACCGGCCGTTGACGGCGGCCGAGGTGATCGAGCGCAACGCTCGAAAAGCCTGAGCGATGCCAGTCGTGCGCATCCAGGAGTCGGCCTCCATCCGGCTCGACGAAATCTACCTCTACACGAGGGAGCGCTGGGGCGCGCAACAGGCGGATCGCTACCTCAACGGCCTGTTTGACGCGTTCGCGCGCATCGCGTCGCATGGTGTGATGTCGAAGCCCGTTCCCGCCGAGTTCGGTGTTCATGGCTATTACTTCCGTCACGAACGGCACTTCGTATACTGGCGGCACCTGTCAAACGGCGACATCGGCATCGTGACCATCCTGCACGAGCGCATGCACCAGATCGAGCGTTTCCGGGATGACTTCGTTGCTGGGACCTCGGCAGCGGAAAGCGGATCGGCGGACTGATAACCGTCGGGTGACCGCGCATCGCCCCCGCCATACAGCGATCCCTCCCGGGTCGTGTGGCGATCCGCTCCGCTCCCCGTCCGCCAGGGCGACAATCAGCGCGCGCGCATTCCCGTTCCGCGGGGCGGCGCGGCCAAAGGCCAGTTCCTCGCGATGGATGCCGATCACCAGCAGGGTGGCGGGGCGGCTCATCTCACCGGCCGGTGAGACAGCGCTCATCCCCGCAATGGTGGATCTCCACCGTCACATGGTCGAGGCCGTCGATGTCGGCCAGAAGTTGCCGGTAGTGCTCGACCGCGCGCGGCGAGTGGGTTACCACGGAGAGGATGCAGGCGCGGCTGGCGGGACCCACCCGCCAGAGGTGCAGGTCGGCCACCTCGTGGTCCGGCAGGGCCTCGACGCGGCGGCGCACCTCGGCCGCCGTCGGTCCGTGGTCTTCGGCGTCCAGCAGCACGGCGCCGCTGTCGCGCGCCAGGCCCCAGGCCCAGCGGCTGATGAGCGCCGCGCCGACCAGGCCCATGAGGGGGTCGAGGAAGCTCCAGCCATAGAGCATGCCGCCAGCCAGGGCGACGAGGGCCAGAACGGAGGTGAGCGCATCGGCCAGCACGTGCAGATAGGCGGCGCGCAGGTTGTGATCGACGTGGTGGGGGTGATCGTGGGCGTGGTGATGATCGTGTGCGTCGTCGTGGCCATGCTCAGGGTGATGGGGCTCGTCCCGCAGCAGCCAGGCGCTGGCCAGGTTCACCGCCAGGCCCAGGGTCGCCACGGCCATGGCCTCGGCATAGTGGATGGCCACCGGATTGAACAGGCGCTGCGTGGATTCCCAGGCCATCCACAGGGCCACCACGCCCAGCAGCAGGGCGCTGCTGTACCCCGCCAGGGCCGAGACCTTGCCGGTACCGAAGGTGAAGCGGGCGTCGCCGGCGTGGCGCCTGGCGAAAGCATAGGCGAAGGCGGCCAGACCCAGGGCGCCGACGTGGCTGGCCATGTGCCAGGCGTCGGCCAGCAACGCCATGGAGCCGGTCAGCCAGCCGGCGACCAGTTCCACCAGCATGGCGGCGAAAGTCAGACCCACCACCCAGCGTGTGCGGCGTTCCGCGTGGCGCTGCCGCTCGGTGCCGAAGTCGTGGGGATGTTGCCAGAGGCTGAGGTCGTGGGTGTGCATGGCGTGAGGCGTGAGGCGTGAGGCGTGAGGCGTGAGGCGATTAAGAGTGTAGCGTGG
>JBBIIR010000047.1:0-10014 GCA_037446455.1 Hydrogenophilales bacterium
TCGCGTCCTCGTCCAACTGGTCCTGGTGGGCCTCGAACCAGGCGATGAGCTTCTGCCGGTGGCGGGCGCGGGCCTCCGCGCCGCCCAGGCTGTTGATCTCCAGGCGGATGTGCTCGGCCATGCCCAGGAGCTTCCAGAGCCGCGCCGTCATCAGCAGCAGTTCGATGTCGAGGTCCGGGCCGGCGAAGCCCAGGGCCTCGACGCCGACCTGGTGGAACTGGCGGTAGCGGCCCTTCTGCGGACGCTCGTGGCGGAACATGGGGCCGGCGTAGCAGAGCCGCTTGCCGCCGTCGAACAGGAGGTTGTGCTCGATGGCGGCGCGCACGCAGGAGGCGGTGCCTTCCGGACGCAGGGTGAGGGATTCGCCGTTGAGCTCGTCGACGAAGGTGTACATCTCCTTCTCGACGATGTCGGTGACCTCGCCGATGGCCCGCTTGAACAGGCCGGTGTGCTCCAGGATGGGCGTGCGCATCTCGCGGTAGCCGTAGCTCTTCAGCCAGGCGCGGACGATGGATTCGAAACGGGCCCACAGCGGCGCCTCGGCCGGCAGCAGGTCGTTCATGCCGCGCACGGCGCGGAGGGCGGTGCTCATTGCTGGAAGACGGGAAAAGGGAAACGGGAAAAGGGAAACGTGGCAAGGCGCACGGGACCGCGGGTTTCGCGTTTCCCTTTTCCCTTTTCCCGTTTCCCCAACAACCCAGCACAGCGCATCAGGAGGCCCCCTTCCCATAGGTGCGCCGGACATAGTCCTCGACGATGGCCTGGAACTCCTCGGCGATGCGTTCGCCCTTGAGGGTGACGGTCTTCTCGCCGTCGACGTAGACCGGGGCCGCCGGGGTTTCGTTGGCGCCGGGCAGGCTGATGCCGACGTTGGCGTGCTTGCTCTCGCCCGGGCCGTTGACGACGCAGCCCATGACCGCCACGTTCATGGTTTCGACGCCGGGGTATTGACCGCGCCAGACCGGCATCTGGCCGCGCAGCCAGTTCTGGATGCTCTGCGCCAGTTCCTGGAACACCGAGCTGGTGGTGCGTCCGCAGCCGGGGCAGGCGGTGACCAGCGGGGTGAAGGAACGCAGGCCCATGGTTTGCAGGATTTCCTGGGCTACCTGGACTTCGGTGGTACGGGGCTCGCCGGGCGCCGGGGTGAGGGACACCCGGATGGTGTCGCCGATGCCTTCCTGCAACAGGATCGCCAGGGCGGCGGTGGAGGCGACGATGCCCTTGCTGCCCATGCCCGCCTCGGTGAGCCCCAGGTGCAGGGCGTAATCGGAACGGGCGGCGAGGTCGCGGTAGACCTTGATGAGGTCCTGCACGCCGGACATCTTGCAGGACAGGATGATGCGGTCGCCGGCCAGGCCAAGTTCCTCGGCGCGCTTGGCGGAATCCAGGGCGGAGGTGATGAGGGCGTTGCGCATCACCTCCTCGGGCTCGTGCGGTGTCGGGCGCTTCGCGTTCTCGTCCATCATGCGCGCCAGCAGGTCCTGGTCCAGGCTGCCCCAGTTGACGCCGATGCGCACCGCCTTGCCGTAGCGGGCGGCGGCTTCGATCAGCGTGGCGAACTGCTCGTCGCGCTTGGCGCCGCGGCCGACGTTGCCGGGATTGATGCGCAGCTCGTCGAGGGCCTGGGCGCACTCGGGCACGGCCTTCACCAGGCGGTGGCCGTTGAAGTGGAAGTCGCCGACCAGGGGCACGTCGCAGCCCATCGCGTCCAGCTTCTCGCGGATGACCGGCGCCGCCCGCGCCGCCTCCTCGGTGTTGACGGTGATGCGCACGATCTCCGAGCCGGCCTGCCAGAGCGCATGCACCTGCGCGACGGTGCCGGCGATGTCGGCGGTGTCGGTGTTGGTCATCGACTGCACCACCACCGGCGCGCCGCCGCCGACCGGCACATGGCCGACCAGCACCCGGCGGGTGGGACGGCGCACGATGGGCGAGTTCCAGTTCATGATGGGCTCATTCCAGGGTCAGACGGGCGACCTTCTGGCCGATAAACGGAGTCAGGTCGATGAGGTGGCCGTTGTAGCTCATGCGCACCCGCGCGGCCTCGCCCACCACCAGGCGAAAAGGCGGGTCGCCGGCAAAGCTGTCGACGCCGCCGGCGCGCACCAGCTTGGAGAAACGCCGGCCCTTGCCATCCACCACCTGGATCCAGGCATCGTAGTCGGCCTCGAAACGCAGGACATGCCTGTCCCCCGCCGGCGGAACACCGGCCTCCGCCGGGGCGGCGGCCTGCGTTGCCGGCAGCGACGCCGGGTCGGCTGGCGCCACCTGGGTCGCGGGCGCAGCCGGAAGGCCCGCGTCGGCCTGCGGGGGCATGGCGGTCTGGCCGTCGCCTTGCGGCGGCGGAGCGGCGAGCGGCTCCGCCGGCGGCGGCGCCTCGGGCAGGGGGGAGAGCACGGCTGGCGGGGCCGTCTGGTCGCTCAGCAAGCTGTCCTCGCCCTGCCGCAGCCAGTGGTAGAGCAGCGCCACCAACAACAGGAAGAGGGCCAGGCCCAGCAGGGGCAACAGCACCCAGCGATGCATGGGCGTGGAAGTAAAGGCGACGCCGGCGCTCGGCGCGGTGATGGTCTCCGACACGCTTGCCTGCGCATCGATGGGCGCGATGAGTTGCTCGGCGTCGACTGCCAGCAGCCGCGCGTAATTGCGCACGAAACCGCGCAGGAACACCTCGCCGGGCAGATGCGAGAGATCCTCGGCCTCCAGCGCCTCCACCTGGCGCGCGCTCAGTTTGAGCTTGGCGGCGACGTCGGCCGCGCCGAGTTCGCGGGCCTCGCGGGCGGCTTTGAGCCGCGCCCCGAAACCGGGCAGCAAGGTTTCGCTCACAATATGCCTCCGCCCTGATCGTACTGTCCGGTGAGCAGCCATTGCGTTTGCAGGGCATCGGGGAAACGGCGGCGCAGTTGGGCGCCGTAATGGGCTTCCGCCTCGCGATCGCCCATATGCCGTTCCGCGCGCACCCCCACCCACAGGGCCGGCGCCGCAAGCACGCTGGCATCGCCCAGTTGGCGTATCTGCAGGCGGGCGGCCAGCCAGCGACCTTTACGGACATTGATCTCCGCCATGCCCAGGAGGGCGGTGGGATGATTGGGCGCGCGCTTGAGGGCGCGCGCGAAATACATCTCGGCGGCGGCCAGATCGGATTTCTCGAGGGCGCAGGCGCCGGCGTTGGCGAGCGCGCGTTCCGGCGTCTCGTAGAGCGGGTTGGCGAGGGCCGCCTCGAAATGCTTGAGGGCTTCGTCGATCCGCTTGCGCTTGCACAGGAACAAGCCGTAGTTGTTGTGGCCCTCCGAATAACGGGGAGAAAGCTGGATGGCGCGGCGGAAATTGTCCTCGGCCTGGCGATCCTCGCGCAGTTCCGCATGCACCAGACCGAGCATGTTGTAGACCGGCGGATAATTGGGGTCCGCCGCGCGGGCGGTGTTGAGGTTCTGCAGGGCAAAGCCGTATTTTCCCTGCGAGTAGTAGCCGGCGCCGAGCTCGGTATGGATGCGCGCCCTCTGATTCACTTGCGCGGGCGGGCGGGCTTCCGGGCCGACCTCCTCGATCGACACGGGCGGGTGTCCCGCGCAGCCGGCGAGGAACAGGGCAAGCGGTAGCCAGGCTTTCATGCGATCGACTCCATGCGCCGGGACAAGCGGCGCGAACGGTCCTGCACTTGCCCGGCGAGCTGGCCGCAGGCGGCGTCGATGTCGTCGCCGCGCGTCTTGCGCGTGGTGGCGATCCTGCCTTCGGCCATGAGCCGGCTGGCGAAGCGGCGCACCGCGTCGGCGGGGGAGCGGCGGAAGCCCGACATCGGGAAGGGATTGAAGGGAATCAGGTTGAACTTGCAGGGCACGTCGCGGGTAAGTTCCAGAAGCTGATCGGCGTGTTCGGGCCGGTCGTTGACACCGTCCAGCATGATGTATTCGAAGGTGATGAAGTCGCGCGGGCCGTCGTTCACGTAGCGCTTGCAGGCGGCCATGAGTTGCTTCAGCGGGTACTTGCGGTTGACGGGCACCAACTCGTCGCGCAGGGCATCGTTGGGCGCGTGCAGCGACACGGCCAGGGCCACGGGCATGCGTTCGCGCAGCCGCTCCATGGCCGGCACGATGCCGGAGGTGGAGATGGTGACCCGCCGGCGGGACAGGCCATAGGCATGGTCGTCCAGCATCAGCGACACCGCCGCCACGGTGGCGTCGAAGTTGAGCAGGGGTTCGCCCATGCCCATCAGCACCACGTTGGAGATGATGCGCTCGCCCTTGGGGTCTCGCCCCAGGGCCCGGTTGGCCCACCACAACTGGCCGACGATCTCGGCCGTGGAGAGGTTGCGGTTGAAGCCCTGCTTGCCGGTGGAGCAGAAGGCGCAGTCGAGGGCGCAGCCGACCTGGGTGGACACGCACAGGGTGCCGCGATCGGTCTCCGGGATGAACACCGTCTCCACCCGGTTGTTGGGCCCCACCTCCAGCAGCCACTTGCGCGTGCCGTCGGCGGAGAGCTGCTCGTGCCCGAGGACGGGCGGCCGGATCTCGGCCACCTCGGGCAGCTTGGCGCGCAGCGACTTGGCCAGGTCCGTCATCCCCTCGAAGCTGTCGGCGCCGTACTGGTGCAGCCAGCGCATGACCTGGCGGGCGCGAAAGGGCTTCTCGCCGATGCTTTCGAAGAAAGCGACGAGAGCGGCCTGATCGAGATCGAGGAGATTGACGCGATTCAACCTTGATTCCTCGGTTGAACACGTCCGAAGGCGCGGCTGTGCGGGTGTCTGGCGCGAAGCGACGACGCCGCGGGATCGCTCCCCGCAAGGAGGCGCGACCAGCCCGCAGGGCGCAGGACAGCGCACAGCCGCGAAAGCGGGCGTGTAGCGGGCTTACCCAAATGGTGAACCGCGTCGAAGGCGCAAACGTCAGCAACCATGCGGATTTTCGAAGATCAATGAGCGGTCGACCGAGGAATCAAGGTTCAACGCAGTGGCCGGATCAGCGCGAGTAGACCTGGGAGGCCGGGAAGAAATAGGCGATTTCCACGGCGGCGGTTTCCGGCGCATCGGAACCGTGCACGGCGTTGGCGTCGATGCTGGAGGCGAAATCGGCGCGGATGCTGCCGGCCTCGGCCTTCTTGGGATCGGTGGCGCCCATCAGTTCGCGGTTCTTGGCGATGGCGTTGTCGCCTTCCAGCACCTGGATCATCACCGGGCCGGAGGTCATGAATTCGACCAGATCGTTGAAGAAGGGGCGGCCCTTGTGCACGGCGTAGAAGCCCTCGGCCTCGGTCTTGGACAGATGGGCCATGCGGGCGGCGACGATCTTCAGGCCGTTGGATTCGAAGCGGGAATAGATCTTGCCGATGACGTTCTTGGCGACGGCGTCGGGTTTGACGATGGACAGGGTGCGTTCGATAGCCACTGGGGAATTCTCCGGGAGGGGTGGGAAGCGGGATGAAGGCTGCAAAGCCGAGCGAAGGCTTTGAAAATACTTGGAAAAAAGCGCACGCACCTTAGCACGAATCGCCCCTAAAATAAAGGCGATGCGCCGCACATCGGCGTCGAACGAGCCGCCGCGAGGAGACTGGAATGGCCGCCGAGGACAGGTCCCCGGAACAAGAGGATGTTCGCAGGAAAGCCTTGCTGCGCTTGGGCGTGGCCGGGGTGGTGACCGCCGTCGCCCTGGCCGGTCTGTGGTGGCTGGACCAGGATGGCAGGAAACCGTCGGTGGCCGAAAAACCCCAGGCGATTCCCGCGCCCATCGTGCCGGCGCCGCCCGCCGAGGTGGCGCCGCCGCAGGCCGAGGCGCCCGCGCCGCCCGCCACGGCGGAGGGCGCGCCTCCGGCGCCGCCCGTCGAAGCCGAGGCGCCGCCGCCACCGCCCAGAGTGAGCAATCTGCCGAGTCCGCCGTCGCCGGCGCCAACCCCGCCGCGCCCGCCGGCGGCGGCTCCTGGCGCCCCCGCCGCCAAAGCCCCGGCCACGCCAGCCCCGCCTCCAGCGCAGGCGGAACCTGTGCCGCCCGGCAAGGGCTTCGTGGTGCAGTTGGGCGTGTTCAGCAATCCCGACAACGCGCGTGAACTGGTGGAGCGGCTCGCCAAACAGGGGGTGCGCGCCCAGCTGGAGGTCCGTGTCCATCTGGGGCCCTTCCGCAACCGCCAGGAAGCCGAGAAAGCCCAGGCGGAAATGCGACGCCTCGGCTACACGCCGCTGATCACGCCGGCGAGCACGGTGAAATGAGCCAGCCGGGCTGGTCGCCGCCGGCCAGGAATTCGGCGTCGGCGCCGATCTCCGCCACCCAGGCCAGACGCTCGCCGACGTAGACCAGGGGCAGGCGCTGCCGGCGCCAGGGCGGGATACCCGCCTCGCGCAGCAGATCCTTGAGCGGCCGCCGCGGCCGGTCGGGGGCGGTGCGCAAACGCTCGCCGCCGCGCCGCAGACGCACGCTCACCGGCCCCGGCTCCAGCCTGACGCCGGCGCCGCGCGCCGGCGTGAAACGCAATGCACCGGCGTCGCCCAGTTCCAGCACCGCCTCACCGTTCCATGTCCATTGCGCCCCGGCCGGCGCGACGACGCGCGCGCTCGGCACGATGCGGGCGAGGCCGCGATGGCGGCGCAGGCCGAGCGTGCCGAAGTCCACCATCACCCGCGCGTCCCGGCGCGCCTCCAGCAGTTGCCGCAGGCCCTCGCGCAGGGCTTCGGCATGCAGCTCGGCGCCCGCCAGTTCCAGGCGACGGCGCAGCAGGTTGCGCGCGCGCGCCGGCGAGAGGCCGGCCAGCGCGGCGATGCTCAGGCCCTCCGGCGTGAGCACCGCGTCGGCGTCGAGATCGGCCAGGTCGTCCAGCAATGCCGCGGTCTCGGCGAAGCGTTCGGCGGCGCGAGCCAGGGTCGCGGCCGGCGCGGTAAAGCGCGTTTCCAGCAGCGGCAGCACCTGATGCCGCAGCAGGTTGCGCGCCAGGTGGGTATGCAGGTTGCTTTCGTCCTCCACCCAGGACAGGCGGCGCGCGCGCGCCCAGGCGGCGATATGGGCGCGCGGCGCAGACAGCAGCGGGCGCAGCAGCAACGGGCCGCCGGCCCGCAGGCGGCGGCAGGCCGGCATCGCCGCCAGACCCTTGGCGCCGCCGCCGCGCAGCAGTTGCGCGAGCACCGTCTCGGCCTGGTCGTCGCGGTGATGCGCCAGGGCCACGGCATCGGCGTCGAGGTCGGCGAATACGGCGTAACGGGCCGCCCGCGCGGCGGCCTCCAGGCCCTCGCCGCGCTTGCGCACCTCGACCCGCGCCACTTGCAGGGGGATCTCGAGATCGCCGCAGACCCGCGCGCAGTGCAGCGCCCAGTCGTCGGCTTGCGCGGACAGGCCATGGTGCACATGCACGGCGGCGAGGGTAAATCCGCGCCGCGCGCGCAGCTCGGCGAGCAGATGCAGCAGCACGCTGGAATCCAGGCCGCCCGAATAGCCGACCACCAGACGTCCCGCGGCGGGCAGGTAACTTTCCAGACAGGCGGAGACCAGATCGATCAGGCCGGCGGTCTCCGCAACAGACCTGTCGGCGCCCGCGCCGGCGATACCGGCGGGCGCGGCGGAAGTGGACTCAGGCCCGCCCTTCCTTGAACTTGCCATAGGCCATCAGGCGGGCGTAGCGATCGTTCAGCAGGGTATTGAGGGGGCGCTCGCGCAGGCCGGCAAGCACCTCCGACAGGGTCGCGCGCAGGCTCTCCAGCATGGCCTCGGGCTCGCGGTGGGCGCCCCCCAGGGGCTCGCCGACGATGTGATCGACCAGGCCCAGCGCTTTCAGCTTGGTGGCGGTGATGCCCAGCGATTCGGCGGCCTGCGGGGCCTTCTCCGCGCTTTTCCAGAGAATCGAGGCGCATCCTTCCGGCGAGATCACCGAATAAGTGGCGTACTGCAGCATGACGATCGCGTCACCCACGCCGATGGCCAGGGCGCCGCCGGAGCCCCCCTCGCCGATGACGGTACAGATGACGGGGGTTTTCAGTTCCGCCATGACGTACAGGTTGCGGGCGATGGCCTCGGACTGGCCGCGCTCCTCGGCGTCGATGCCGGGATAGGCGCCGGGGGTGTCGATGAAGGTGAACACCGGCAGGCGGAATTTCTCCGCCAGGCGCATCAGCCGCAGGGCCTTGCGATAGCCTTCCGGCCGCGGCATGCCGAAGTTGCGGTACTGGCGTTCCTTGGTATCGCGCCCCTTCTGGTGGCCGATGACCACCACCGGCTCGCCCTGGAAACGGGCCAGGCCGCCGACGATGGCGGGATCGTCGGCGAAGGCGCGATCGCCGTGCAGTTCCTCGAATTCGCTGAACAGGCCCTGGATGTAATCCAGCGCATAGGGCCGCTGCGGATGGCGCGCGACCTGGGAGATCTGCCAGGCATTGAGCTTGCCGTAGATCTGTTTGGTCAGCGCCGCGCTCTTCTTGCGCAGCCGCTCGATTTCCTCGGAGATATCCAGGGCCGGATCGCCGCGGACTTCGGAAAGATCCTCGATCTTCGCCTCCAGTTCGGCGATGGGCTGCTCAAAGTCGAGGAAGGTGACTTTCATGATGGCTCGGGCTCGGGCAAGGGGCGGGCATTTTACCTGATCGCCCGCGCGGGTTGGTCAATGCGGGTGACCGTGCGGCCCATGCACATGGCCATGCGCCACCTCCTCCGGCAGGGCGGCGCGCACCTCGCCGACCACACACTTCAGGCGCAGACTCTGGCCGGCCAGGGGATGGTTGCCATCCACCACCACCTTGCCCTCGGCCAAGTCGGTGACGGTGTAGAGCATGACCTGGCGGCCGTCCTCGCTGGAGCCTTCCAGCTGCATGCCGACGTGCACCTCGGAGGGGAACAGATCGGCCGGCTCGACCCGCACCAGTTCGGCATCGTATTCGCCGAAGGCGTCTTCCGGCTCCAGCGCCAGGTCCAGAGCGGCGCCGGCGCCCTGGCCCTCGAGGGCCGCCTCGACCTTGGGAAAGATGCCGTCGTAACCGCCGTGCAGGTACACGGCGGGAGCCGCGTCGGTGGCCTCCTCCAGCAGTTCGCCGTCGAGGGTCGTCAGTTGGTAGGTCAGGGTGACCACGGTGTCCTTGGCGATCCGCACTTACAGCTCCTTGACGAGTTTGAGGATTTCCGCGGCATGCCCCTTGGGCGTCACGTTCTGCAGGAGGTGGCGGATGCGGCCGCCGCCATCGATGATGAAGGTGCTGCGGTTGATGCCTTCGCGCATGACACCGTCCACCTCGCGCTGGACGATGACGTCGTAGGCCTGACAGGCGATGCCGTCCTTGTCCGCCAGCAGGCGCACGGTGATGCCGTGCTTGTCGCGGAAGGCGCCGTGGCGGATGCAGTCGTCGCGCGACACGCCGGCCACCGCGCAGTCCAGCGCGGCATAGTCGCCTTCCAGATCGCTGAACTCGATGGCCTGGGTGGTGCAGCCGGGCGTATCATCGCGCACGTAGAAGAACAGCACGAGCGGCTTGCCGCGGTAATCCGAAAGCTTGGCGATGGTCATGTCCGCGTCGGGCAGTTCGAAATCGGGCGCCTTGTCGCCGATGTGCAGCATGGGGTCCGCTCCTGGGAAAAAAGCCGAGGGCATTATATGAGCAAACGCGCCGCCTCCCGCCAAGGCTTTTGCATGCGGGATTTCTCCCTCCGCCGCCTGCTCGGCGGCATTCCCCCATCCACTTTCCTCGCCGAGTACTGGCAGAAACGTCCCCTGCTGGTGCGCCAGGCCCTGCCCGGCTTCGGCGACTGGCTCGACCGCGACGGGCTCTCCGCCCTGGCTTGCCGCGACGACGCCGAGAGCCGCCTGGTGCGCCGCCAGCGCGGGCGCTGGCGGCTGGAGCACGGCCCGTTCGCGCGCGAGGAACTCGACGCCCTGCCGGCGCGCGCCTGGAGCCTGCTGGTTTCCGGGGTGAACCACCTGTTGCCCGAGGGCGACCGCCTGCTGCACGCCTTCGATTTCGTGCCGCACGCCCGCCTGGACGACCTGATGGTCAGTTTCGCCCCGGACGGCGGCGGGGTCGGGCCGCATTTCGATTCCTACGACGTCTTTCTCATCCAG
>JBBIIR010000048.1:0-10002 GCA_037446455.1 Hydrogenophilales bacterium
AGCGGCGGTTGATCGGGCAAACACCGTGCTGTTCATCGACGCCCGCCACATCTACCACCAGGTCGACCGCGCCCACCGCGACTGGACCCCGGCGCAGATCGGCTTCATCGCCAACCTCGTCCGTCTGTATCGTGGCGAAGCCCCGGACCTGACCGTGGGCGGCGAGGAGACGGCGGCCAAGCTAACGGAAGTCTTCTCCCCTCCCCCGCAAGCGGGGGAGGGGCCGGGGGAGAGGGCGCTTGCCTACCGCGACATCCCCGGCCTGTGCAAGGCCGCGACCCTGGCCGAGATCGAAGCCCAGGGCTGGTCGCTCAACCCCGGCCGCTACGTCGGCGTCGCGCCGGGCGAGGAAGTCAGCGACGAGGACTTCAAGGAACAGCTCGAAGAACTGAACGAGGAACTGGAAGCGCTGAACGCGCAGGCCTTGGAACTGCAATCCCGCATCGCGCAGAATGTGGCATCGTTGCTGAACTGAATTGAGGAGGAATGCCATGAGTAACGCCATCGAAACGGCTATTGTCGAACGGCTCCATCGGCTGGATGAGAAGCGCCAGGCCGAGGTTCTCAACTTCGTGGAATTCCTTGCGAGCAAGCCGAGCCCAACATCGCCGGCAGTCGATTGGCAGCCGATTGATCCGTCGCGTGACCTGGCCAAATTCATCCAGGCACCGCAAAACCGCCCGCAGGAATTCGACCCGATGCGCTATAGCGGCACCGTGCAATGGCCGGTCGACGGTCTTGCCTATCAGGAAGCCGTTCGCAAGGAATGGGAATGAAGGCGGTATTCGACACCAACGCCGTGATCTACCTGCAAAAGGGACTGCTCCGCCAGCCTCTGCCGCCGGGCGAATACTACATTTCTGTCATCACGGAACTGGAGCTTCTCTCCTTTCACGGCCTCGACGACACCCAGCAGACATGGCTCAACGCCTTCCTGTCCGACATCGGCATCATCGAACTCGACAGGTTGGTCAAGGAATACACCGTGCATTTACGCCGCGAGCATCGCCTGCGTTTGCCCGATGCCATCATCGCCGCCAGCGCGCAGGCCCGGGATGCCACCCTGCTTAGCAACGACCAACGTTTGCTGACCCTCCCCGATTTGCGTTGTCAGCCACTCGAACTCAAGCATGATTGATACACAGACCATCGCCGCGAATGTGGTGGGGATTCTGGAGGCGTGATGGTGGGTGTCACCGAATGGAAAACGCTCCCAATCAAGGAGCTTTACGACGGACTCTACGACGGCCCGCACGCCACACCGAAACCATCCGATTTTTGGCCTCTGAACACATCACTGTGGGTGAAAGAGTTTCCCAAGGGCGACCCCCTTTATGCCTTCTACCTCCTATCGTCGCTGGACCTGAAGCAGTTCAATTCCGGTGCTGCTGTACCTACGCTAACGGACATGACTTTGAGAAGACGCCCCGAAGCATTAAAGTCATGCCCGTTTCCCTCACCCCCAGCCCCTCTCCCGCTCGCGGGAGAGGGGAGCTTCAAGAGTCGCTGACGCGACTTTCACATTAAACCGGAACGACATTCACGGGGTTGGTGTCGTGGTGCCACCTCGCGACCTCCAAAAGCATTTCCAAGAGATCGCTGGGGCCATGCTCGCCCAATCTCGAACACTCGCCCTGCAAATCGAAACCCTCCGCAGCACCCGCGACCTCCTCCTCCCCCGCCTACTCTCCGGCCAGATCGACATACCGGCGCTGAGCGTGGACGAGACGGACTCGCCCAGTACCAATGTCTACTAATCTGCCGTTAATTTAGTAGACATTGCCGCGTCCGCCTGCCTATACTCATTCCTACTAATCTAATTGCAATTTAGTAGAGAATGCGCCTCCCGGAACCGGCCCCCGCATTGGAAAGCGTCTTCACGCAGCTCCCGCCCGCTCGGATGGAGGCGGTCATTCAGCATGTCAATCCGCTGCCCGCCGGGAAGTATCTGCACTGGGACGAACTGCGCCGGCGTTCCGCGCCGGACGGGCTGACGCACGCGGAATGGTGGGCGGCGGTGACGTTGGCGCGGGCGGCCTCATTTCAACCCTTGCCGTTGCTGGACAAGCAGGGCGCGCCGTTTGTCTTTGCCACCCCCAACCCGGTGTCGATTGACCTGCATCACATCGACCGCGATGCAGCCGGGCAGATACGCGCTGCCGGCGATGCGCCGCTGCAGGCGGAATCGCAACGCTATCTGATCAGCTCGCTGATCGAGGAGGCGATCACCTCCAGCCAGTTGGAAGGCGCTTCGACGACGCGCAAGGTGGCGGCGGCCATGCTCAGAAGCGGTCGCAAGCCACGCGATCTGAGCGAGCGGATGATCTTCAACAACTACCGGGCCATGGAACACCTGCGTTCGCTGCGGGCGGTGAAGCTGACGCCCGCGCATGTGCTGGAACTGCACCGCGTGCTGACGGAAGACACGCTGGAAGATGCGCGGGATGCCGGCCGCTATCGGCGCGATGACGAGGTGCATGTCGTTGATGTGCGTGACAACACGGCGCTGCATGTGCCGCCCGCGCATGCCGAACTGCCGGAACGCATGCAGCGGCTGTGCGACTTCGCCAATGCCGACGAGGCTTCGCTGCCCTTCGTGCATCCGGTGCTGCGCGCGATCCTGCTGCATTTCATGCTGGGCTACGACCACCCGTTCGCCGACGGCAACGGCCGCACGGCGCGCGCGCTGTTTTACTGGTCGATGGCGAAAAGCGGCTACTGGCTGATGGAATACACGTCGATCAGCCACATCCTGCGCAAGGCGCCAGCGCAATACATGCGCGCCTACCTGCACACGGAAACCGACAAGAACGACACCACCTATTTTCTGCTGCACCAGTTGCAGACCCTCCGCCAGGCGATAGCCGCCTTGCATGCGTATGTGGCGAAGAAGTCGCAGGAGCAGAAGGAAACCGAGCGCATGCTGGCCAGTTCCCCGGCCCTGCGCGGGCGCTTCAATCACCGGCAGACGGCGCTGCTGAACCATGCCTTGCGCAATGCGGGCGAGGCGTATCGGGTGGATGCGCACCAGCGCTCGCACGCCGTGGTGTACCAGACCGCGCGCCAGGATTTGTTGGCGCTGGAGGCGCTGGGCCTGCTGGAAAAAACCAAACAGGGCAATGCCTTCGTGTTCTATGCCCCGGCGGATTTGCGTGAACGGCTCAATGCGCTGTCAAAATCGAGCGCATGACTGCCCACGCCTACTCCGAAGACCAGCTTGTCGAGCAGCCCGCCATCGGGCTGTTTGCGGCGCTGGGTTGGCAGACGGTGTCAGCGCTGGAGGAAACCTTTGGTGCGGGCGGAACGCTGGGCCGCGAAACCAGGGGCGAGGTGGTATTGGTCAATCGCCTGCGCGCCGTGTTGGTCAGGTTGAACCCGACGCTCCCGCCGGAGGCGATCCAGACCGCTATCGACGAACTGACCCGCGACCGCTCGGCGATGAGCCTGGAGGCCGCCAACCGCGAGGTCTATCGGCTGCTCAAGGAGGGCATCACCGTGTCGGTGCCCGACCGGGATGCCCTCTCCCCCGGCCCCCGCTCCGCGCCCCACGGCCGGCGCTGCATCGCCGGCCGGCTGCGGCGGCACGAAGCATGCTTCGTGCAACCCCGCCTCCACCCCGCTTGCGGGAGAGGGGGGCAAACCACCGAACGCCTGCGCGTGCAACTCAAGCTAACCATTGAAGACACGCTCGATTCCGGTCTCCCGCGGGCCTATACACCAGAGCTCTACAACCAGAAATGCTCTGCGGTGTTCGAGCATGTGTATGAGAGTTACCCGGAGAGGGATGCGGGCGTCTACGCCTGACAGAACGACAAACGGCCCGACCGGGAATCCCGATCGGGCCGTTGACGTAAAGCCGGCTCAGTAAGCCCGGTCAGTTCAGTCGCGTTCGTCCAGCCACTTGCCGATGGCGGGCGGCACGGTCTTCTGCGCCTTGCCGCTGACGTAGATGCCGATGTGGCCGCCGGGGAAGGAGAGTTCCGTGTAGTCCTTGGTGCCCAGTTTGCCGCGCATGGCGCGGGAGGCGTCCGGCGGCACCAGGTGGTCCTGCTCGGCGAAGACGTTGAGCACGGGCATGGTGACGGCCTTCAGGCTCACCGGCTCGCCGATCTCCAGGCCGCCCTTGAGCAGCTTGTTCTGCTGGTAGAAGTCCTTGACGAACTGGCGGAAGGCTTCGCCGGCCTGGTCGGGGGAATCGAAGATCCACTTTTCCATGCGCAGGAAGTTCTTCAGCGCCTCGGGGTCGTCCAGGGTGTCGAGCAGGCCCAGGTACTTCTGGCCCATGAGCTGGTAGGGCTTCAGGTTGAGGAAGGTCCAGTTGAGCATCTCGCCGGGGACGTTGCCCAGGGTGTCGACGACCAGGTCGGCGTCCACCTGCCGCACCCAGTGGGAGAGCATGTTGTCCGGGGTCTGGAAATCCACCGGGGTGACCATGGTGACCAGGTTCTTCACCTTTTCCGGGTGCAGGGCGGAGTAGCACAGGGAGAAGGTGCCGCCCTGGCAGATGCCGAGGAGGTTGATCTTGTCGAGGCGGTGGCGCTCGCGGATGACGTCCACGCAGCGGTCCAGGTAGCCGTTGATGTAGTCGTCCAGGGTGAGGTAGCGGTCGGCGCGGTCGGGATAGCCCCAGTCCACCAGGTAGACGTCCTGGCCGGCATCCATGAGGGCGCGCACGGTGGAGCGGTTTTCCTGGATGTCGGTCATGTAGGGCCGGTTCACCAGGGCGTAGACGATGAGCAGGGGCGTCTTGCCGGTGACCGCGTCCTTGTTCGGGTTCTGGAAGCGGTACAGGGTCAGCTTGTCTTCCTGGTGGACCACGGTCTTGGGGGTGACGCCGGAGGAAATCTCGCCGACTTCCATCAGGTTCTTCATGCCGTGCGAAAGCTTCTGGCCATAGGCCATGAGTTCCTGCATGACGGCGTCGGGGCGCATGTCGAAGGGCAGCATGGGGGTCTCCTGGATTTACTTGGATTTGGCGGCGGGAGCGCGCTTGGTGGCGGCGGGCTTGGCGGCGGCGCGTTTCGGCTTGGGCTCTTCTTCGACTTCTTTGACCATCCCGCCTTGCGGCAAGGTCTTACGCAAAGCTTCAAGTTGTGATTGCAACGCCTTGATTTCCTTGTGGAGTTTCAGGTTGTCCCGGCGCAGTTCCTGCTGCCGGCATTGCAGGGTGCCGATCTCCGCGTGGGTGGGCATGTGCATGGCTTCCAGGGTCTGGTCGACCATGCGCGCCATCTGCTGTTTGACCGCCAGCAGGGTATTCACCAGGCGGCCGTAAAGCGTCTGGTATTCCTCGGTCATGACGAAATCGGCATAGGCCGCCTCGCTCATTTCCACCCACTGGTCGTACAGCTCGCGCAGGGAGGAGATGGGCTTGCCCTCCTTGGCGCGTTCCTGCAGCGATTGCTGGAACCGCCGGGTGGTGTCGATGCCCAGCTTGGCGAAGGCGCCCTGGTAGGCCTGCATCGCGCCCATGTAGTCCATCTGCCGCTGCGCCAGGATCTGGTACTGCTCCTGGGCCTCCCGCGTGTAGCCGACGGCGGGGATGGAAAGGAACTTGTTGACCTGGTCCTTGACCGCGTGGGCGCCCTCCGGATGGAAAGCCTGGGTGAAGTCGCCGGGCAAGGGCATGACGTTGGCGGCGAGACGTTGCCAGGTGTCCATGGGCAGGTCCCAGAAGGTGGTCAGGCCCTTGAACTGGTTCTGCGGGAAGAAGGCCTCCGGACGGAAGGCGGCGCCGGCCCGCGACCAGTCGCTCCACATTTTCCGCATGCCGTCGAGCCAGCCGTTGACGGCGTCCATGCCGTCAGCGTTCTTGGCTCCCCCCATGAACTGCTCGGCCAGGCTGAAGTAGCCCTTGCTGACCTCCATGAGGCGGTCGAACACTTCGCGGCCGACCGGCGGCGTCATCGGCGACAGGGCCTGCCACCACTGGTTGAGGCCGTCGGCCAGGGGGTTCTTCGGCGCCTCCGGCGCCTTCATGCCGCGCTGGGCCATGTCCGCCCAGGCGTTCCAGTATTTCTGCTGCGATTCCAGCCAGCCGTCCATCCAGTTGTGCGTGGTGCCCACGGTCCCCTCCTTCACGGTAAAAGCGGATTAGCCGATGCATTCTTGTGCGCCGCAACAAATATTGTCAAGTGCAGTGCACAAAAACGCGGATAGAATTTGCAATGGGGGAGGAAGCATTCCTCATTTGTCAGGAGACTTCCATATGTTCAACGATGTGGTCATTGTGGCCGCGGGTCGCACCGCCGTCGGCGCCTTCGGCGGTTCGCTGGCCGGCATTGCCGCCAGCCAACTGGGTGCGCATGTGATCCGGGGCCTGCTCGCGCGGGCGAATTTGCAGCCGGGGCAGATCGACGAGGTCATCCTCGGGCAGGTCCTGCAAGCCGGCGTCGGCCAGAATCCGGCGCGCCAGGCGGCGCTGGCCGGCGGCCTGCCCGACACGGTCTCCGCGCTTACCATCAACAAGGTCTGCGGCAGCGGCCTGAAGGCCGTGCATCTCGCCGCGCAGGCGGTGCAATGCGGCGATTCCGGCATCGTCATCGCCGGCGGCCAGGAGAACATGAGCCTGTCGCCGCACGTGCTGCCGAGGTCGCGCAACGGCCAGCGCATGGGCAACTGGGAACTGGTGGACACCATGATCCAGGACGGCCTGTGGTGCGCCTTCAACGACTGCCACATGGGCATCACCGCCGAGAACATCGCCGCCAAGTACGAGTTCAGCCGCGCCGATCAGGACCTGTTCGCGGCCACCTCGCAGCAGCGCACCGAGGCCGCCCAGAACGCCGGCCATTTCGACGCGGAGATCATTCCCGTCGAGATTCCCCAGCGCAAGGGCGATCCCGTCGTCTTCGCCAAGGACGAATTCCCGCGCGCCGGCACCACGGCGGAGAGCCTGGCCAAGCTGAAGCCCGCCTTCAAGAAGGACGGCACGGTGACCGCCGGCAACGCCTCCGGCATCAACGACGGCGCCGCCGGCGTGATGGTGATGTCCGGCGCCATGGCCAGGCAACTCGGCCTGACGCCCATCGCCCGCGTGGTTGCCTTCGGCAGCGCCGGCGTCGATCCGGCCATCATGGGCACCGGGCCCATTCCCGCCGTGCGCAAGTGTCTCGACCGCGCCGGCTGGTCCGCCAAGGATCTCGACATGATCGAGGCCAACGAGGCTTTCGCCGCCCAGGCCATGTCGGTCAACAAGGAACTCGGCTTCGACCCGGTCAACGTCAACGTGAGCGGCGGCGCCATCTCCATCGGCCATCCCATCGGCGCGTCCGGCGCCCGCATCCTGGTGACCCTGCTCTACGGCATGCGGCGCACCGGCGCCAACAAGGGTCTCGCCACCCTGTGCATCGGTGGTGGCCAGGGTGTCGCCCTGGCGGTTGAACGTATCTGACAAAAAGGAACAGGCAATGCGTGGATTGAACGGGAAAATCGCTCTGGTCACCGGCGGCACGGGCGGTATCGGCACCGCCATCTGCATCAAGCTGGCCCAGGCCGGCTGCAAGGTGGCGTCCACCTACATGGACGAGGCCCAGGCCAACGAGTGGAAGGCCAAGATGGCCGCGGCCGGTTTCGACATGGCCATCGTCAAGTGCGACGTGTCCAGCTTCGAGGACTGCAAGGCCATGGGCGACAAGCTCAACGCCGAGTTCGGCGGCGTCGACGTGCTGGTGAACAACGCCGGCATCACCAAGGACGGCACCTTCCGCAAGATGAGCGAAGGCCAGTGGAACGCGGTGATGAACGTCAACCTGGACTCGGTGTTCAACGTCACCAAGCAGTTCATCGACGGCATGCTGAACAAGGGCTGGGGCCGGGTGATCAACATCTCCTCGATCAACGGCCAGAAGGGCCAGTTCGGCCAGACCAACTACTCCGCCGCCAAGGCCGGCATGCACGGCTTCACCATGGCCCTGGCGCAGGAGACGGCGAAGAAGGGCATCACGGTCAACTCCGTCTCGCCCGGCTACATCGGCACCGAGATGGTGATGGCCATCCCCGAGGACGTGCGCAACCAGATCATCGCGCAGATCCCGGTGGGGCGCCTGGGCAAGCCGGAGGAGATCGCCGCCCTGGTGGCCTTCCTGGCTTCCGAGGACGGCGCCTTCATCACCGGCGCCAACATCGCCGCCAACGGCGGCCAGCATATGTGTTGATACCGCAATACGCCGGCGGGCGCCGCCCGCCGGCCAACGCGCAGGGAAGGAAGAAGCCATGAGCAACGAACGCCTGATCAAGAAATACCCCAACCGGCGTCTCTACGACACCGAGGAAAGCCGCTACATCACGCTTGCCGAGGTGAAGGAACTGGTCATGCGCTCCGTACCCTTCAAGGTGGTGGATTCCCAGAACGAGCAGGACATCACCCGCGGCATCCTGCTGCAGATCATCATGGAACAGGAAGCCGGCGGTTCGCCCATGTTCACCGCCACCATGCTGGAGCGCTTCATCCGCTTCTACGGCGACACCGCCCAGGCCGCCTTCACCAGCTTCCTGGATCAGAACCTGGACCTGTTCCTCAAGCAGCAACGCATGTTCAGCGAGCACATGCAGGGCATGTGGAGCGGCAATCCCATGGATTTCTGGTTGAAACTCGGCCAGCAGAACATGAGTTTCTGGAAGGACATGGAGGAAGCCTCGCGGCGCAACTCCGATGCCGACGGCAAGAGCAAGCCGTAAATTTTTTTCTTCAGGGTGTTGACACGGTGGTGGGTATTGGATATTGTGCATCGCAACATTTGTTGCATTGCACAAATGGCGCTATCCATCCACTTGAACCCAGGAGAACTGTCATGCAAAAGGAAATCATCGAACTGATCGAGCAGTCCACCGAAACCGCCATGGAATCCGCCCGTCGCATCGGCGAGCTGAACCAGCGCACCTTTGAAAAGATGTTCCAGTACCAGGCCGATCTGGCCGCCTTCTACATGGACGCCGGCGCCCGTGGTCTGGAGCTGATCACCAAGGCCAAGGGCTACCAGGACCTGATGGCCGGCCAGACCGCCCTGCTGCGCGAGTGTGGCGAGCGCAACATGGCCGCCCTGCGTGAAGGCATGGCCTTCGCCAACGAATCCGGCAACGAGTACGGCGCCATGTTCCAGGAAGGCTTGAAAGTCGCCCGCGAACAGGCCACCCGCGCCACCAGCCTGATGAAGATGCCCGCCTGATCACCGCGACGCGGAAATCAGCACCTCCACGCCCGCGCGGCCTCGGCCCGCGGGCGTTTTATTTGTGCGCCGCGCGTTGCGGACGCATCACGCCGGCGCCGGGCTGAAAGCCAGGATGCGATCCAGACGCACCACGCCCTCGCCGTCTTCGGCGCGATAGTTCAGCCATTCGGCGCCGTCACGGGTGACCACGTCGGTCGGCAGCACCACCCGTCCAAGGCGGCCACCGGCCGCGTCCGCCAACTCGATGCGCAGCTTCTGCCGACGCAACACGGCATATTCCAGCCGCTCGTGCCGCGCGCAGGCGATGGGCACGTAATCCGTCGCCCTCATCGCAGTACCGTATCGTCCCGCGCCCAGGGCGCCATGGCCTGTCCCATGGCGGTGCCGATGCGGCGCGCGAGCCGTTCCGCGAGTCCTTCATGCGGCGTGTAGTCGGCGATGTTCTCGGCCTGGATCACCTCCCGCGCCACGTAATCGAGTCCGCCCAGCGCATCGGCCAGACCCAGCTCGATGCTGCGGGCGCCGCTCCAGATCAGCCCGCTGAACATGTCCGGGGTTTCCTTGAGGCGGTCGCCGCGGCCCTCGCGCACCATGCGGATGAACTGCTCGTGCACCTCGCCCAGCATGGCGCGGGCATGCGCGAGCTGTTCGGGGTCGACCGGCGAGAACGGGTCGAGAAAGCCCTTGTTGTCGCCGGCCGCGAGCAGGCGGCGCTCGATACCCAGCTTCTTCATGCTCTCGGTGAAGCCGAAGCCATCCATGAGCACGCCGATGGAGCCCACCAAAGAAGCCTTGTCGACGAAGATGCGGTCGGCCGCGGCGGCGATGTAGT
>JBBIIR010000049.1:0-10001 GCA_037446455.1 Hydrogenophilales bacterium
CTCCACCACCGCGGCGGGCGCCTTGTCGACGAAGCTGGCGTTGGCAAGCTTGCCCTCGGCCTTGGCGATCTCCCCTTGCAGGCGGGCGATCTCCTTGTCCAGGCGGGCCTTTTCCGCTGCGCGGTCAACTTCCACGTGCAGCATGACGCGCCAGTCGCCCAGCACGGAGACGGGGGCGTCGCCCTCGGGCAGGGCGGCCACCGCCTCCACCCCGGACAGGCGGCCCAGGGCGGCGATGTAGGGGGCGTAGGCGGCCGCCCGGCCGGCGTCGCCCTCCAGGTAGAGGGGCACTTTCTGGGCCGGGGACAGGTTCATCTCGCCACGCAGGTTGCGCACCGCGTTGACGAGGTCCTTGAGGCCGGCCATCTCCGCCTGGGCGGCGGGGTCGGCACGGGACGGGTCGCTCTCCGGATAGGCTGCGAGCATGATGCTTTCAGGCGTGTTCTCCGGCGCCAGCCGCTCGGCGCTCCCCTCGCCCGCAAGCGGGAGAGGGGCTGGGGGTGAGGGGATTTTGCCCGCCAGGGGCGCCACCGCCTGCCAGAGCTCCTCGGTGACGAAGGGAATGATCGGATGGGCCAAGCGCAGCAGGGTTTCCAGCACGGCGAGCAGGGTGTGGCGGGTGCCGGCCGCCACCTCACCGCCCTGGGCGATCTGCACCTTGGCCAGTTCCAGGTACCAGTCGCAGTACTCGTCCCAGACGAACTCGTAGACAGCCCGGGCGGCCATGTCGAAACGATACTGGTCGAAGCCGGCCCGCACCTCGGCCACGGCCTGGTCCAGGCGGGCCAGGATCCAGCGGTCGACGAAGGAGAGATTCCCCTCTCCCGCCGGGAGAGGGGCTAGGGGTGAGGGAACGACGCTGGCAAAATCAACCCGGCTTCCCTCTCCCCCATCCCCTCCCCCGGAGGGGGAGGGGGGCATGCAGTTCATCAGCACGAAGCGGCTGGCGTTCCACAGCTTGTTGCAGAAGTTGCGGTAGCCCTCGCAGCGGGCCATGTCGAACTTGATGTCGCGGCCGTGCGTGGCGAGTGAGGCGAAGGTGAAGCGCAGGGCGTCGGTGCCGAAGCTGGGAATGCCGTCCGGGAATTCCTTGCGCGTGGCCTTCTCGATCTTCGGCGCATCCTTGGGATTCATGAGGCCGGTGGTACGTTTCCGCACCAACTCGTCCAGGCTGATGCCGTCGATGAGGTCGATGGGGTCCAGCACGTTGCCCTTGGACTTCGACATCTTGTTGCCGTGGGCATCCCGCACCAGGCCGGTGACGTAGACGTCGCGGAACGGCACCTGGTCGGTGAAGTGCAAGGTCAGCATGACCATGCGCGCCACCCAGAAGAAGATGATGTCGAAGCCGGTGACCAGCACGCTGGTGGGCAGGTAGTGCTTCAGCTCCCAGGTGTCGTCGGGCCAGCCCAGGGTGGAGAAGGGCCACAGGGCGGAGGAAAACCAGGTGTCGAGGACGTCCTCGTCCTGTTTCAGTGAGGCGTGAGGCGTGAGGCGTGAGGCGTAGGCGGGGTTGGCGCGTATCTCCGCTTCATTGCGGCCGACGTAGACGTTGCCGTCCTCGTCATACCAGGCGGGGATGCGATGGCCCCACCAGAGCTGGCGGGAGACGCACCAGTCCTGGATGTTCTCCAGCCACTGGCGGTAGGTGGTGGTCCAGTTCTCGGGGACGAAGCGCAGCTCGCCCCGGTCCACCACGTCCAGGGCCCGCCTGGCCAGGCCTTCCATGCTCATGAACCACTGGTCGGTGAGCATGGGCTCGATCACCGCGTGGCTGCGGTCGCCGCGCGGAATCTGCAGCTTGTGCGGCTTGGCGGAAACGAGCAGGCCCTTGGCCTGCAACGCGTCGAGTATCTTCTGGCGGGCGACGTAGCGGTCCAGGCCCTGGTACTCGGTGGGCGCGAGATCGTTCATCTTCGCGTCCAGGGTGAGGACGTTGATGGCGACGAGCTTGTGGCGCTGCCCCACCTGCCAGTCGTTGAAGTCGTGGGCGGGGGTGATCTTCACCACGCCGGTGCCGAACTCCCGATCGACATAGTCGTCGGCGATGATGGGGATGCTGCGTTCCGCCACCGGCAGGCGCACCGTCTTGCCGATCAGGTGGGTGTAACGCTCGTCGACCGGGTTCACCGCCACGGCGGTGTCGCCGAGCAGGGTTTCCGGGCGGGTGGTGGCGACGGTGAGATGACCCGAGCCGTCTTCCAGCGGGTAGCGGATCTCCCAGATGAAGCCGTTCTCCTCCTCGCTCACCACCTCCAGGTCGGAGACCGCGGTCTGCAAGACCGGGTCCCAATTCACCAGGCGCTTGCCGCGATAAATCAGGCCCTCCTTGTAGAGGCGCACGAAGACCTCGGTGACGGCACGGGACAGGCCCTCGTCCATGGTGAAACGTTCCCGCGACCAGTCCGGGCTGGCGCCCAGCCGGCGCATCTGCCGGGTGATGGTGGAGCCGGAGCGCTCCTTCCATTCCCAGACCTTCTCCAGGAATTTCTCGCGGCCCAGGTCATGGCGGCTCACCTTCCGCGCGTCCAGTTGCCGTTCCACCACGATCTGGGTGGCGATGCCGGCGTGGTCGGTGCCCGGCTGCCACAGGGTGTTGTCGCCGCGCATGCGGCGGTAGCGGGTGAGGGCGTCCATGAGGCCATGCTGGAAGGCGTGGCCCATGTGCAGGGTGCCGGTGACGTTGGGCGGCGGCAGCAGGATGCAGTAGAAGGGCTTGTTCTCCTCCCGGCCCATGCCGTAGTAGCCGGCGCCTTCCCACTGGGCGTACCAGCGTTTCTCGATGTCGTGGGGTTCGAAGGATTTGGCGAGTTCCATGCTGCGGTCCTGAAAAACACGAGGCGCGGATGTGGCCGCGCCTCGGATGGATGAAGATTTGAAATTATACGGGCTGCCCCGGCCCGCTCGGAGAGACTTCTGGAGCCGGCATCCGCCGGGCGTGGCAGTGTCGCCCGGTCCACGACCGGGCCTGCAGGAGGCGCTGCTGAGAGCCTGCGGCGGCGAGGGCGTTCCCTCCACGGCTGGGGAGGGAACGGCCGGCGTCAGTGCAGTTCGTGGGGTGCCGCCCTGCGGTCTTCCGCTATCCCACCGTGGAAATGATGACGGACAGCCAACTCAAGTTGCGTCACGATGCGTTGTGCAGCTTGTTCCGCATACCGCACGTTGACGTCGAAGGCGTTGGTGAACAGCCAAGCGCCAGTCGCCAGCGCTCCCAGGGCATAGAGGCGGTCGGAATGCCATGCCGAGGCGCCTTGCACGGTCCCGATATGGAAATCCACTTCGAAGCCCGTGAACGGGGATGGCCGGGCCAGCTTCCGCGCAAGCAGGTTGCGGATCAGCGGTACCGTGCAGTCGGTGACGTCGCTGGTATAGCCGGTGGCGTTGATCAGGCAGGGTGTTCGGACCAGTGACGAGAGGCCGGTGCGAGGATCGACGCATTCCATCAGGAAGCGCCGGGTAGCCCGGTCGTACTCGATGGACTGGAGCCCAGACAAGAGGGTGAGCCGGTCTGTGCGCATCAGCTCTTGCAGGCGCAGCGCGTTCTGGACCGGGAAGGAGACCCGGTAGGACAGCCACAGGTTGCGGTAATCCCGCATGAAGCGGGTCTTGTCCGCATCCGCCAGGTAATTCCAGATGGTGTCGATGACCCCGTTGAGCGAGTAGATCACCGACTGCCACAGGCGCTCCTTGCCTTGCGCCAGGACGATTTCCGATTGCAGGTAGTCATAGGCGCCGGCCTCCACGTTGAGCACTTGGGACAGGTCGAAGGGTTTGTCGTCGACATGCTCAATCTCCTGCACGATGAGTTGGGCCACCTCTTCCAGGGACAACTGGCCGCCGGACGCCTCGGCAAGCTTGCGCACGTTGTCGATGGTCAGAATTTCAGGCTGGTAGCGCCGGTTGTTCTGGCCCCGAACGCTCGGCAGCCGGCCCCTGCGTGATACGCACACCATTTTCCCGGTGTGGCCGCGGTGACTGAAGCCGATCAGGGTATCGATGGCGCTCAGGCTGGCGCCGACCACGCCGACCGGCGTGTCCTTGCCTATCTGGTCCGCTAGCTGACCAAGCGGGTAAGGGCTGTTGAAGTAGCCTTCGATGCCCTCCAGATGGGGAAAGGTGTTGGAGGGCAGGTTGCCCGGACAGAGCATGAGATAGTCGGCCTCGAAACGGCGGCCGCTCGCCAGGACGATTTCAAATCCTGCGGCATGGGGAATCACGTCCTCGGCCGTGTCCGGTACCAGGCTCAATTCAATCCCGGCCCTGGCTGCCATCCGCTCCGTCTCGGCGAAGATGGATTCGAGGTAGCGGCCGAACAGGGGGCGCGGCAGGTAGGCGCCCTTTTCGATCTCCACATCGGGGAACTCGGGGCGCCAGTCCGCTTCCCGTGCCCGCAGCCAGTCGAGGAAATCGTGATGGCGTCCGCGGGACGCGGACATGGTATCGGCGCGGGTGTTCAGCAGGTTGGTGGTCAGGTCGTCCTGGTAGGCATCGCCTCCACCCGCCCGACCGGTCTTTTCGATCATGCTGATCTTCATGTGCGTCTGGCCGGCGTCCTCCGCCATCCTGACCAGCTGGTGGACGAAAGACACCCCGATGGATCCACCGCCGATGACGACGATGTGATTCGTTTGGTACATGTTGAACCCTCCTTGATGGTGATAGCGATAACGCTGGAGAAATTCCCCGCCCCTTACTGAATCGTGCAGGTACTGGGGAAATAGTGGAAATCCTGTCGTGTCGATCCGTAGAGGTTCATCGTCTCTGGGGTGAAGATGCGCGGGTCCATCCCGGCCAGGTCTTCAGCGATGTGGATGCTTGCCCCCGCCTGGCCCACGACATCCCTCTCGGGATCAATCCCGGGCGCCACCTCGGTGAGGGTGAGCCGCCCGTCCACCAGGCGCAGCACTCCCCGCTCCGTCACGTAAATGACTTCCCGCTTGGCGGCGTCGCCACGTCCGGCGTTGAAGCAGACCTCCTCGACCTCGGCCACGAACTTCTGGATCCGGCCCTCGCGCAGTATCTTCAACCGGCCTTTCTCCGCCTCCAGTTGGAGGCCGCCCGTGGTGAACGTCCCGCAGAAGACCAGTTTCTTGGCCGCCTGGGAGATGTTCACGAATCCGCCCACCCCGCACAGGCGGTCACCAAACCTGCTGACATTGACGTTGCCCCGCGTGTCCGTCTGGGCGTTGCCCAGGAAGGCAATGTCGATGCCGCCCCCATCGTAGAAATCGAACAGGCTTGGCTGCTCGATGACGGCCTGGGGCGAGACGGTGGCGCCGAAGGACATGCCGCCCGCGGGATAGCCTCCGATGGCACCGGATTCCACCGTGAGGGTGAATCCCTCGGCATGTTCCTCCGCGGCCACGGAGGCAATGGCTTCGGGCGTGCCGATGCCCAGGTTCACCACTGCCTCGTGCTCCCCCAGCAACTCGAACAGGGCGCGCCGGGCGATGATCTTCTTCGGCCCCATGGCGAGGGCGGGAGGCCGCATACCGCTGGCACCCGGATCGCCGACGAAGGCCGGATCGAAAGGCGAGCCGTAGGTTTGCCAGTGCAGTTCCGGTGGAGCCAGCACCACGTAGTCCACGAAGATGCCCGGCACCCGGACCTGATGGGCCGGAAGTGACTCCGGACTGAATCGTTCGACTTGGGCGATGATGATGCCACCCGAATTGCGGGCCGCCATGGCCTGCGACAGGGAGTCCTGGAAATTCGCCTCCCGCTCCATGGAGATGTTACCCCGGGCATCCGCACTGGTCCCCCTGATGATGGCGCAATCGATGGGCATGGACGGGTAGTGCAGGTATTCCTCCGCCCCCAGGCGGACCAGGTTGATCATGTCGCCCCGGCTCGAATTGTTGAGACGTCCGCCGGCCTGCCGCGGATCGATGAAGGTGCCCAGCCCGACCCGGCTGACAATCCCGGGGCTGCCTCCGGCCACGGCCCGGAACATCTGACTGATGACGCCCTGGGGCCAGTTGTAGGCCTCGATGGCGCCGGCCTTGGCCAGCTCGCCCAGTTGAGGAGCCAGCGCCCAGTAGCCGCCGATGACGCGGGACAGCAGGCCCGGCCTGCCCAGGCGGTTGATGCCTCGGTAGCCCCTGTCACCCTGCCCCGCCGAGAAGATCAGCGTGAGCCCGCTGGGCTGCTGTTCACGCAAGAAGCGTGACTCCAGGGCGGCGGTGATCGCTTCCGGGTGGCCACAACTGCCAAATCCGCCGGTAGTGATAGTCCAACCGGGCTCGATGAGCCGGACCGCATCGCCGGGGGATATGAATGTCGCCATGGCTCACCCCGCCATGACTCGCACGGGCCGTTCCCAGACCACCAGGAACACGCAGCCCGTATCGCTGGCGAGAGTATGGTCGCTGCCGGGCGGGCATATCTCCAGTGTGCCCGCACCGTGCACGCCGGCGTCGTTGATGAGCTCGCCCTCCAGCACGAAGATCAGTTCGTAGCCGGGATGCACATGGCGGGCAACCCTTGCACCCGGCGCATACCGCAGCAGCGCGGCGGCGGGGCCGTCCGAATCCTCCCCCCGTGTGTCGTAGAGCCTCACGATCTCGACACCCCGCCGCTGGTCGGCACCACAGGGCTGCCAGTCGAGAGTGCCGAAGTCGAAGCCCGGGCGGGTGAGGCCGTGGTACAGAATGCTCGCAACGGAGCCGGGGATATCCGGGGCGGATGGGCTGGTTTGATGCTGCTGGATTTGCATGGAATGTCTCCTTCGTTGTCGCAGGCGCCTTGGCGCCGGTTTTCAGTGGGTAATCAGGGACGGCTGCTCAGCCAGACACCGACTGCCGTTACGGCGAAACCGGCCAGGGCGAGGGGGGTTAGCATTTCGCCCAGCACGAGATAGGCCATGACGGCCGTGACCGGGGGGATGAGGTAGAAAAGGCTGGCCACGCGGCTGGCTTCTCCCTTGCGGATCAGTATGTAAAGCACGCTGATGGCGCCGATGGAATTCACCAGGCTCATCCAGGCCGTGGCGTACACGAACTCGACGCTCCAGTTCACCGCGAGGTTTTCATAATGGTTTGCCAGCAGGAACGTGATCACGCTGGCGACGCTGAGCTGGATGAAGCCGCCGGTCCGGATGTCCATGCCGACGCAGAACCGCTTCTGGTACAGCGTGCCGCAGGTGATGCCGACCAGAGCCAATACCACCGCCGCGTAGCCTGCCACGCCCGCTTCGCCGAGGTGGAGCTTGTGGGCAACGACCAGGGTGACGCCGATCAGGCCGATGAACAGCCCCAGCCATTGCCTCCGGGTGATCCTCTCGTTGAGCACCCAGTGGGCGCCCAGGGCCGTGAACACCGGCATGGTGCCAACGATGAGGGCCGACACCCCGGCGGACACGCCCAAGCTGATGCCGCTGTACAACCCGCTGAACTGGACAGCCTGGATCAGCACGCCGACGACGGCGATATGGAACAACCGGGCCGGGCTGTCGGGCCAGGCTGCCCGCGTCGCCAGAGAGACCATCAGCAGGATGACCGCGGCGATGGCAAAGCGGATGAACACCAGGGTGAACGGCCCCGCGAAGGGAACCGCGATCTTGCCGGCGACGTAGCCGGAACTCCACATCAGGATGAACAACAAGGGCAACACGGCGACGGCCGTGTATGAACGGATGCCTGACAGGGCTTGGGGTTGGGCGGTCATGCGTAACACCTCCTACGTTGGTTGACGCAGGCAGGAAGTTACGTAACAGCGCGGCTCCCGACTAATGATTAATTATTGTGCGACCCATCACGGGCATTCATGTCTGCCATGCGGATTCGGTCAGGGTGTTGAACAGTGCCCGGGTTGTGAACATGAAGTCCCGCACAGCCGGCGGCGGCGTGCCGGGACTATGGTGGACGGTCACCAGGACGTCCGGTAGGGGCGGCAGGCTGGCGATCGGATTCAGCCCGTAATGGTCGTTGCTCACGATCAACGCCGTGATGCCGAGGCTGGCCCGCACCGCTGCCTTCATGTCCGCCAACGAATTGGCCGTGTAGGCGATGCGCCAGGAAATGCCGTTCCGCTCCAGCGCCTCCAGCATGGCGGATCGGAAAGCGCAATTCTGGTCGAAGGTGACGAGCGGGAGCGGCCCGGATGGCGCGATGGGCTTGCTCGATCCCAGCCAGACCACCGGTAGCCGCAGGAAATCCCCGGGCGATTTGCGTGCACCGGGCAGCAGCAGCAGGGCGCAGTCGACATCGCCGTTGTCCACCATTTCCTTCAGCTTGCTGGAGCGCGAAAAGCGGACGTCCACCTGGGTGTTGGGATATTTCTCCGAATAGATCAGGAGCAGCCGGGGCAGGAACTCATCGGCGAAATACTCGGGCAGGCCCACGCGTATCAGCGTGGTTTGCGCACTGCTGATTGCCTGGTGGGCTTCAGCATTCAGATCAAGGATGCGCCTCGCGTAGCCGACCAGTTGCTCCCCGACGGAAGTCAGCCGTTTCGTGCGCCCCTCCCGCTCGAAGAGCGGCATGTTGATTCGCTCCTCCAGACGCTGGATCTGGTGGCTCACCGCCGACTGCGTACAATGCAGGGCACGGCTCGCTGCAATGAAACCGCCACAATCGACCACTGCGATCAGGGTCCTGAGCAATTCAGGATCGAGTATTGGTGTACGCATTGTCGACTCGGCGATATGTCAATCGAGGTTCTGGGCGAACCTCACCTCATGGTTGAGTTTCTTGCTGGCATTATCACACCCCGCGCAGGTCACGCACTGCATCGTTTGCAGTACTCCATGCCCCTCCCGGACGGCCCTCGGGCCAAGGACGGGCTCCTTCAAAGAGCCCTTCCGCAATCTTCTCCCCCCTCCGCCACCAGTCTCCCTGTTGATGCCTGACCATCGGCACCCGTATATCAGTTGTACCTTATTTTCCGCCGGCCACTGAGATCAGCTCCGCTCGTCGCGATGCCGGTCGATTTCGTCGCGGATGGCCTTGCGCACCGCTTCCTCCATGCGCAGTTGCTGGCGGATGAACATGTCGGTCAGCCGCTGCTCCATGGCGATCACCAGACGCTCCATTTCCGCGCTCATGTCGGAGGGCAGGGGCGGCGGCGGCGCGGCCTGGCGGTCGCCGGCGCGGCGTCCGGCCTGGCGGCGGTCGCCCAGCCGCCGGTCGAGGTCGCGGCGATCGCCGCGACGGCGCTCATGCTGTTCCGCGTCGTCCGCCGCGGCCGCGTCCACCACCTCGGTGAGCAGGGGGAAATCCTCGAATTCGAGACTCTTGTCGAGCAGCGCGTCGGGCGCGCGCCGGCCGAGCAGGGCGTCGATCTTGCCGAACAGGTCGCCCTTGTGGTCGCTCATTTCGCGGCCGCCAGGTCGTGCGTTTCCACCGCGTAGCCGCGCTCGCGGAAGAAGCGCAGCCGGGCGCGCGCGCGTTCGCGGTCGGCGGGGTCGGTGGTGACGATCTCCATCACCCGCTCGAAGCGGCCGAAGAAAGCCGGCGTCTCGTCCTCCAGGTTGATGAGCACGTCGGCGCTGGCCAACTGGTCCGGATCGTCGCCGATGAGGATGGGCGTCTCAGCGGCCAAGGCATGGCCGCAACGCACGTGCGGCAGGAAGGAGAGTTGCCGGGCGGTCCAGAACAGACCGTCCAGTTCCTCGCAGCGCGCCGGCTGCCGGCTGTATACCAGCGCCCGCTGGCCGGCCTGGAAGGCTTTCGCGGCGAGCCGGCGGGCAACCTCGGCCTTGGCCGGAGCATTGAAGTAGAAATCGATGCGCGTCATCGGCGGTGCGGCATGTCACAGGTGGGCGCCAAGGTTAGTGCCATTACGTCCGCCACGCCAGCCATGACCGGCGCACCCAAATTCAGCGTCGCCGGGCGATCGCCTCGGCGCAGGCTTCGCCCAACCCGGCCGGGCTCTTCGCCACCACCACGCCGGCCGCCTCCAGCGCGGCGATCTTCTCCGCCGCCGTGCCCTTGCCGCCGGCGATGATGGCGCCGGCATGGCCCATGCGCTTGCCGGGGGGGGCGGTGACGCCGGCGATGTAG
>JBBIIR010000050.1:0-9932 GCA_037446455.1 Hydrogenophilales bacterium
GGCGGTCTATGCGGCGCGCAAGGGCATCCGTACCGGCGTGCTGAGCGAGCGCTTCGGCGGCCAGGTGATGGACACCCTGGCCATCGAAAACCTGATTTCGGTACCGCACACCGACGGCCCCAAGCTTGGACGCGCCCTGGAGGAGCACGTCAAGGAATACGAAGTCGACCTCATGAACCTGCAGAAGGCCGCGGCCCTGATCCCCGGCGAGGCCGGTGGCTTCCACGAAGTGCGCCTGGCCAACGGCGCGGTGCTGAAGTCGAGGGCCGTCATCCTCGCCACCGGCGCGCGCTGGCGCGAGCTCAACGTGCCGGGCGAACGCGAATATCGCGGCAAGGGCGTGGCCTACTGCCCGCACTGCGACGGCCCGCTGTTCAAGGGCAAGCACGTGGCGGTGATCGGCGGCGGCAACTCCGGCGTCGAGGCGGCCATTGACCTGGCCGGCATCGTCGGCCACGTCAGTCTGCTCGAATTCGGCGACGCCCTGCGCGCCGACGCGGTGCTGCAGAACAAGCTGCACAGCCTGGCCAACGTCACCGTCATCAAGAGCGCGCAGACCACCGCGGTCACCGGCGCCGGCGGCAAGGTCAACGGCCTCGACTACACCGACCGCCTCACCGGCCAGAGCCAGCACATCGCCCTGGAAGGCGTGTTCGTGCAGATCGGCCTGCTGCCGAATACCGACTGGCTGAAGGGGACCGTGAATCTCTCCCGCTTCGGCGAGATCGAGGTGGACGCGAAGGGCGCCACCAGCGTGCCCGGCGTCTTCGCGGCGGGCGACTGCACCACCGTGCCCTACAAGCAGATCATCATCGCCATGGGCGAAGGCGCCAAGGCCAGCCTGTCCGCCTTCGACCACCTGATCCGCAGTTCGGCGCCGGCCTGAGTACCGCGCCGGCCGCGTGCGCGGGCGAGAGAGGTACACTGCGGCCATGATCCCGACCATGCTGCGCCGCATTGCGATCCTGTTCGGTCTGCTTGCCGCCGGCGCTCTGGCGGAGGACATCCGCGAAGGCGATGGCGGCCGCCCGCTGAGCCGCGCCGAACTGCTGCAACGCCTGGCCGGCGCCGACTTCCTGCTGCTCGGCGAAACCCACGACAACCCGCTGCATCATCAAGCACGCGCGGCACTGCTGCGCGATCTGCCCGCGCCGGCCGGACGTGTCGTGCTGGAGCAGCTCGACCGCGGCGCCCGCCTGGATCCCGCCCTGCCCCTGGAAGAAGCCCTGGAGCGTGCGGGTTTCCAGCGTAACGCCTGGCAATGGCCGCTGCATGAACCGGTGTTCGCCGCCGCCCGCGAGCGCGGCATGCCGATTGTGGGCGGCAACCTCGGCCGCGCCGACGGACGCCGCATCGCCACCCAGGGCGAGGCGGCCGTGGACCCGGCGCTGGCGGCGCTGCTCGCCGAGGCGCCACTGTCGGAGATGGCGCAACGCGAACTGGACGCCGACCTGGTCGAAGGCCACTGCGGCCGGCTGCCCGCCGCCCGTCTGCCCAACATGCGCCTGGCGCAGCGCGCCCGCGATGCCTCCCTCGCCCTCGGCCTGCTCGAAGCTGGCACTGTCCCGGCGGTGCTCATCGCCGGCAACGGCCATGTGCGCCGCGACTATGGCGTGCCACCGCTGCTCGCGGCGCGCGCGCCCACCGCCAGGGTGGTCAGCGTCGGCTTCGTGGAAGTTGCCGCCGGCGCGACGCCCGACCCGGCAGCGCTGCGCGGCCGCTACGACTATGTCTGGTTCACGCCCGCCGTCGAGCGCGAGGATCCCTGCCTAGGCCTGAGCCTGCCCTGACGGGCTGACCGAACGCGCTTCCGCCAGGAGTCGCCGGGGCGGCACACGCACGCTCCGCGGCTTCTCTTGCCCGCCGCCGATGGGCCGCGGATATCCGCGTTACCCGACGCCGTCCGCCGAAGCGCATGACTTATGTCAATGCAGATAGGAAACGTTCTCATTATAATTGGCACAGCCAGCAAACAGGTTCATGCAGCGCCTTCGCCAGCCAGATCGTTCTCAATCTCTCGTTGGAGTCGAGCATGCCATCCAGATCTCTTACCCCCCTCGCCTTGGCGCTGCTGGCCGCCATGGCGGCCATGAATGTCCATGCGGCGGTGGAAAATACCCTTTCCACCGTATCGGTCACCGCCAAGGGCTATGCCGCGGATCCTTTGCAAACCGCCAGCGCGCTGGAAGTACTCCAGCCCCGCCAGGCCGCCGGCGTCACCGGCGACCTGTTCCAGGGTAAGCCGGGTCTGGCCGTGCACAGCGACGGCGCATGGGGCCGCAATCCCGTGCTGCGGGGTCTGAAGAAGGAGAGCGTGGTGTTGCTGGTGGACGGGGTTCGGGTCAATTCCGCCCAGCCCCAGGGCGCCATCGCTTCCATGCTGGACCTGGGCCTGCTGGAGGATGCCGAGGTGGTGAAAGGCCCCACCTCGGTGCTCTACGGCAGCGGCGCCATGGGTGGAGTGGTGAACCTGATGACGCCGGAGGCGGCCTTCCGCCGGGTGGCGGGTTGGGACGGTCGTTTCAGCCTGGGGGCCGCGAGCGTCGACGACGGCCTCAACGGCGCCCTGCTGGGGCGCTACGGCAGCGCCGATCATGCGCTGGTGCTGGGTGCGGCGGCCCGGAACGTGGACGATTACGACAGTCCGGCCGGCAAGGTGGCCAACAGCGGCTTCTCGTCGGATACCCTGCTCCTGAAGAGCCGCCACCGGTTGGGCCGCGACACGGCCCTCGCCCTCAACCTGCAACGCCATGCCGACCACGACGTCTGGTACCCCGGCTCCGCCCGCACCGGCGGACAGCCTGGCGGCGCGGGGATTCCGCCGGTCCTGGGCACGGTGACCATCCATTCCCCGGAACAGCGCCGCGAACTCTACGAGATCGGTCTGGAAACCGCGCTCGGGGACGGCAAGCTCACGGGCAGCGTGTACCGCCAGGAAGTCTTCCGCCAGATCCGCGCCTACTCCGCCAACCTGCGCCGGAACTACGTGCGCAACGACGTGACCTTTTCCACCGACGGCGCCCGCCTCGGCTATCTCGTGCCCGCCGGTGAACGGCATCTGCTGACGGTGGGCCTGGAGGGCTGGGTCATGAAGGGGGATCCGGAGCGCTACATGGACAACAACCCGCCCCTGTTCAACAACAATGTGCGCAACGATCCCTTCTCGGACGGCGAGCTGAAATCCACCGGCCTATTCGTTCAGGACGAGGTCAGCCTGGGGCCCACCCGGGTGCTGGCGGGCGCCCGCTACGACCGGGTCACCGGCGACGCCGCGCAAAAAGGCAGCGGTCCCGCCGCCCAGACCACGGGCCTGAAGCACTCGGACAACGCAATCTCCTGGTCCCTGGGTGCCATCCATGCCATCTCCGAGAACTTCAACCCCTACTTCAACATCGGCCAGGCCTATCGGGCGGCGGACATGCGCGAGCGCTTCGAGGATTCCGCCCGCGGCGACGGCTTCTTCGTGATCGGCAATCCCCAGCTGGAGCCCGAGTTCTCCACCTCCTTCGAACTGGGCGCCAAGGGGCGCGCGGGCGGGGCGGAATACCGCGCGGCCGTCTTCCACACCACGGTGAAGGACTACATCGCCGGTCGCATCACCGGCACCAACCATGCCGGCACCGGCCTGCCCATCAAGAGGACCGAGAACCTGGACAAGGTGGTCATCTACGGCCTGGAGGGCGGCGGTTCCCGGCCACTCGGCGACTACGTGCTGGATGCCTCCTTCACCTGGCTGCGGGGCGAGAACAAGCAGGATGACGAGCCCCTCCACCAGATGCCCGCGCCGGAGCTGCGCGTGGGGCTGGGTCAGCCGGCCGTGACCGGCCTGCGCTGGCGCGCCCAGGTGCGGGGCGTGGCCCGGCAGGAGCGCATTGCCACGGTGTTCTCCAACGGCACCGAGAACGCCACGCCCGGCTTCGCCACCGCCGACCTGTTCCTGGGCTGGGGCTTCGGCAAGGCCGGGGCCCTGGACGCCCTGGACGTGGACCTGGCCCTCACCAACCTGCTGGACAAGGGCTACCACGAGCACTTGGCCGAAGGCGTCTCCGGCCGGGAAATCCAGGCGCCGGGGCGCGGCCTGAGCCTGACCCTGAAAGGGCGTTTCTGATGCGCCTCGCACTGGTTTTCCTGGTGTTGTTGCTGGCCGGCGCCGCCCAGGCCGCCAAGCAGCCCAGGCTCACCCTGGCCGGCCCCTACGCCGCCGTCTCCAACCCCCTCATCCACATGGTGGAGAGCGGGGCGCTGAAGGACGTGGCGGACAAGGTCGAATTCGTCGCCTGGAAGGATCCGGACCAATTGCGGGTGCTTGCCCTCGAGGGCAAGGCGGACTTCGTCGCCATGCCCACCAATGTGGCCGCCAACCTCTACAACCGGGGCGTCAAGCTGACCCTGCTCAACGTCTCCACCTGGGGCGTGCTGTGGATGGTCTCGCGGGATCCGAAGCTGAAAAGCCTGGCGGATTTCCGCGGCAGGGAGATCGCCATGCCGTTCCGCGCCGACATGCCGGACATTGTCTTCGGCCTGCTGGCGGAAGCCCAGGGTGTGGACCCCAAGAAGGACTACAAGCTGCGCTATGTGGCCAACCCCCTGGATGCCATGCAACTCCTGGTGATGCGCCGGGTGGACCACGCCCTGCTGGCGGAGCCGGCGGTATCCATGGCCTTGCGCAAGACCAAGTCCTTCCCGGTCAGTCTCATCGCGCCGGACCTGTATCGCAGCGTCGACTTGCAACAGGAATGGGGTCGGGTGTTCAAGACCGAGGCGCGCATGCCGCAGGCGGGCATCGCCGCCCTGGGCAAGGCACGGCAGGACGCGGGGCTGGTGGAGCGCTTCCAGGCCGCCTATGCCGCTTCGCTGAAGTGGTGTCAGGCAAACGCGGCGGAATGCGGCAAGCTGGTGGCCAAGCGGGTGGACCTGCTCACGCCGGAGGCGGTGGCCGACTCCATGGCGGTGAGCCAGATGCGATTCGTGAACGCGCATGATGCCCGGCCGGAACTGGAAGCCTTCTTCACCCGCCTGCACGCCAGGCAGCCGGCCCTGCTGGGTGGCAAACTGCCCGACGCCGGTTTCTATGGCCCGGCCGCCGCCAGGGCAAAACCATGAATCTCCTGCGCGCCTGGGTCGCCGGCATCCCCGCCTATCTCTGGAGCGGCTGGGGCGCCCTGGCCAGCCTGTGCATGTTTCTGGCCCTGTGGGACTGGGGCGCCCAGGTCTACGGCGAGCTGGTGCTGCCGGCTCCCATGGCCACGTTCGAACGTTTCGTCGGCCTGGTGGAGGAAGGCACCGCCTGGCCGGAGTTGGCGGTGACCGCCAAGCGCGCCCTCATCGGCTTCACCCTGTCCCTGGCGGTGGGCAGCCTGCTGGGCCTGCTGGCGGGGCTGTCGATGACCGCGTCGATGATGTCGCGTCCCATCGTCACCGTGCTGGTGGGCATGCCACCCATCGCCTGGCTGGTGCTGGCCCTGCTGTGGTTCGGCAGCGGCGACGCGACGCCGGTGTTCACCGTGTTCATCGCCTGTTTTCCCATCGTCTTCGTCGGCGCTCTGCAGGGCACCCGCACGCTGGACGGCCAGTTCAAGGACGTGGCCCGGGCCTACCGCCTGCCGGCCCGCATGACCGTCACCGACGTCTATCTGCCGCACGTGGTGTCCTACCTGTTCCCCGCCTGGATCGCCGCCCTCGGCATGTCGTGGAAGATCGTGGTGATGGCGGAACTGCTGTCCACCGCCGACGGTGTCGGCGCCGCCCTGGCGGTGACCCGCTCGCACCTGGACACCGCCGCCTCGATGGCCTGGATCGCCGCCGTCGTGGTGCTCCTGCTGGCGGTGGAATACCTGGTGCTGGAGCCCATCAAGCGGGAGGTGGAAGGCTGGAGGGCGGTGCCGTGAGCTTGCGCGTACGGGGCCTGGGGCACCGCTATGCCCTGACGGATGTGCTTTCGGGCATCGATCTGAGTCTGCAGGCCGGCGAATCGGTGGCCCTGGTGGGGCCCTCCGGCTGCGGCAAGACCACCCTGCTGCACCTCATCGCCGGCCTGGAGCGGCCCACCGAGGGGCGCGTCGACAACGCCTACTCGCGGCCGGCCCACGTGTTCCAGCAGCCCCGACTGCTGCCCTGGAAGTCCGCCCTGGACAATATCGCCCTGGGCCTCAAGGCGCTCGGACAGAACCGCGCTTCACGGCATGACCGTGGACGCGAAATGGGCCGCAGGATGGGGCTCAAGGATGCGGATCTGAACAAGTTCCCGCACCAATTGTCGGGCGGCATGCAAAGCCGGGTGTCCCTGGCGCGCGCCTTCGTGCTGGAGCCGGACCTGTTGTTGCTGGACGAACCGTTCTCCGCCCTCGACATCGGCCTCAAGGCGGAACTCCATGCGCTCTTGCTCGCTGAACTGGAAGCTCGCTCGGCCAGCCTGCTGATGATCACCCACGACCTCATGGAAGCCGTCCGCCTGACCGACCGCATTCTCGTCATGGCGCCGGAACCGGGCCGCATCGTCGGCGAATTCAGGCTGGGACTCGCGAAACCGGCGCGCGACGATGGCTGGGTTTATCGCACCACCGCGCAATTCATGCAGGCCGCCGCCGTGCGCGCGGGCTTCGGACTACCCTCGGCGCGCCGGGAGCACGTCGCTCTCGCCGGCCTGGCGCCCGCGGATAGGAGCACGCCGAGCTCTCCCGCCGCGCTCACGCGTGATCCCGCCTGGACGGTGATCGCCGGCGGTGAGGAAAGGCCGCCCCCGGCCAGCCGTCCGCAACCCGCCGACGGCAGGAGGATGACATGCGGCAAACATTGACGCTCCGCGCCTCCGCGCAGCCGCTTTTCCTGTGCGGCTTCCGCCCGTTCTTCCTGGCCACCGCCGCCTACGCCGTGCTGCTCCTGGCCGCATGGGCGGCCATGTTGTCCGGCGCCATGCAGGCCCCTAACGTACCCGGTGGCCCGGTGGTCTGGCATGCCCATGAACTCATCTACGGCTACGCCATGGCCTCCGTGGCGGGCTTCCTGCTGACCGCCGTGCCGGAATTCACCGGCTGCGGCATCGTCGATCGCCGCCGTCTGCTCGGGTTGTTCCTGCTCTGGATCGCCGGGCGCGTGGCCTACTGGCTGGCCGGCCTGGTCACGATCTGGCCGGCCGCCCTGCTCAACCTGGCCTTCATGGCCTGGCTGGCGCTGCTGTTCGCGCCGCCGATCTGGCGCGATCCGGGCCGCCCGCACATCAGTTTCTTGTACGCCCTCGCGGCGCTGGCATTGGCCCAGGCCGGCGTATTCCTCGGCGCCGATGCCATGGCCTGGCTGTACGCGGCGACCGGCGTCCTGATGATCCTCATCGTCCTCGCCATGAGCCGCATCTCCATGCGTCTCATCAACGGCATGCTGGACGGCGAGGGCGTCACCGGCGTCGACTACCTGGCGCGACCGCCGCGGCGCAATCTGGCGATGTTCGCCATCGGCCTGTTCACCGCCCTGGAGTTTCTGCTGCCCGGCAACAGCGTGACCGGCTGGCTGGCCCTGGCCGCCGCCGCCGCCGTGTTCAACCTGCTCAACGACTGGCATATCGGCCGCCACCTGTTCAACCGCTGGATCTTCATGCTCTACGCCGTCTATTGGCTGATGGCCCTGGGCTACACCTTGATCGGCCTCGCCCTCCTCGCCGACTGGCCGCTGGTCTCGGCCGGGCGCCACCTGTTGCTGGCGGGGTCGATGAGCCTCGCGATCTTCGCGGTCATGGCGGTGGCCGGTCGCATCCATGCCGGATACTGGCTCGATCGGCGGCCCTGGCTGCCGATCGCCGCCGGCCTCATCGGCGCCGCCGCGCTGCTCCGCGTGCTGGCCGCGCTGCCGGCGTTGGCGGCCACCGGCAACCTGCTGATGGCGGCCTCGGCCCTCGCCTGGATGGCGGCGTTCGCGCTTTTTCTGGGCTATTTCTGGCGCGTGCTCACCGGCCCCCGACCGGACGCCGCCGGCGGCTGCGCCGAACCGGTGCGGCGCGAGGACACGCCCGCCAACGAGTTCGCCTGCTGAACGCACACCCGGGTCGCGCATGCGCGGGCCCGCCGTCGAGCACGAGGACCCGCGCGCGGGTTTGCGCATGTCCTGAACGATTGAGGGAAGGTAGTGATCGTGGCCTGTGCCCGTTTGCCGTTTCCGCTGTTTCAGGCGGCGATACAATGAGCTCACGCCCGAGCCCCCTGCGGAGCCATGAACCATGTTGTTGACCCAGTAGTGTCCGGTTAAAAGTTGAACAAGATCAACTGGTTATCTGGCATGGGTGGATCGGGTTGGGAGCGATCGGGCTGCAAGGCGCATGAAACCTCGATTTTCTCGAAGACCGAGACCGACAAGATCTGTAGACATGTGTAGAGCGAGGCATCGAGATGAAGCTCCTTCTTAACGATGGCGATGAGCACGTAGGCGGCGATGGCGCACCCGATCTGCGCCTTCACCGCGTTCTCGCGGGTGCCCAGGAAACGCTTGATGCGCAGGTGCTGCTTGATCCATTTGAAGAACAGTTCTACTTGCCAGCGGCTCTTGTACAACGCGGCAATCGTCAGGGCGGGCAAGCTGGTGTTGTTGGTCAGGAACACCAGCGTCTTGCCCGACTCGGGGTCCTTGAAGCGAATGCGCCGCAGATGCTCGGGGTATTTCCTGGCCGAGTAGTCGCCATTGAGCATCACGCGTTGATCGCAGATCACGCCGGTACTGCGGTCTGTGGGATGCGAGTACACCCGCCGCACATCCATGCCCACCTTGGCACGGGTGACGAAGAAGGCCCCCGCCTGATGCATCGCGTACAGGCGTTCGAAGTCCACATAACCCCGATCCATCACATAGAAGGCCCCAGCCTCCACGGGCAGGATGTCCAGCACATTGACATCGTGCAGCTTGCCGTCGCTGATGTGTATGAACGCGGGGATCGCGCCGCGCAGGTCCAGGAGGGTGTGCGGCTTGATGGCCGCCTTGGTCGAGCGAAATGGCGCCCAGTCGAACAGGCTCGGGCACAGGTCGATGGTGGTGGAGTCCAGCGCGTAAACGCTGGCGTCGAGTTCCAGCACCGAGGGCTCCTGGGCATACAGCGTCCTGGCACGGGCGATCAGCCGCTGCGCCAGGGCATGGTAGATGCGCCAGTCGCGCTGGTTCAACGCATCGGCCAGCGTCGAACGAGCCGGTGGCGCCTTCAGCCCCATGTGGAACAGCTTGGCCTGATTGGCCGCCAGGCAGGCCTCGATGTCGCGCAGCGATTCGCGCCAGGTGAGCTGGGCGAAGGCCATGACACGAAACAAGTCGGCACAGCCCAGCGTGCGCACACCCGCATCGCCCTTGTGCCGCTCGATAAAGCGCCCGAAGGTCTTGCACGGCACGAACTCCATGACTTGCGCGAACAGCGTCTTGCCCACGTGCATGCGTCACCCCAGGTCGTTCAAACCCGCAAGCATCGCAAACGAGCCAGCCAAAATTCAAATCGTGGACACCCATCAAACCCTCGAAACCCGCGTCAGCACCGGCTTTGCAGACCGCTGGCATCAAATAAACCGGACAGTGGTGACAAAGGACCATGAAAGGACCATGCCATAGACAGGTTTTTTTGGAGGAGGGGGGTTTCAATTGTACATGGGAATCGTTATCATGAATCAACGGATTGATCCTGCAACCCGGTTCAGCCAGCCAGCCACGTCCATGCACGCGGCGAGCCAGCCGGCGAGATTGCTTACTTAAGGTTCACCTAACGGACATGACTTTGAGAAGACGCCCCGAAGCATGAAAGTTCGCCATGCCCGTTTCCCTCACCCCCAACCCCTCTCCCGCCTGCGGGAGAGGGGAGCTTCGAGAGTCGCTGACGCGACTTTCACGTTAACCCGGATAGTTCATGAATCCTTCGTCAACCCCCTTCACTCTCCCTTAGGAGCGGCCTCAGACGCGATTACGGCGTTTGC
>JBBIIR010000051.1:0-9930 GCA_037446455.1 Hydrogenophilales bacterium
ATCCAACATCTCTCCGGCAGCTATTCCGGCGTCATGGGGCTGCCGCTGTACGAGACATCCGAATTACTGAAATCCGTGGGCTTCGACATTCTATGAGCGAGGAAATCCTCATCAACGTGACGCCCCAGGAGACCCGCGTGGCGGTGATTCTTCTGGGCGCTGTGCAGGAACTGCACATCGAGCGCACCAGCCAGCGCGGCCTGGTGGGCAACGTTTATCTGGGCAAGGTGAGCCGGGTGCTGCCCGGCATGCAGTCGGCCTTCATCGATATCGGCCTGGACCGGGCGGCTTTCCTGCATGTCGGCGACATTCTGGAAGCGCGCTGCGACAACTGCCCGCGTCCCATCGAGAAGGTACTGCACGAGGGGCAGAGCATCCTCGTGCAGGTGATCAAGGATCCCATCGGCGCCAAGGGCGCGCGCCTGTCCACGCAGATCAGCATGGCGGGCCGCTTCCTGGTCTTCCTGCCGCAGGAGACGCGCATCGGCATCTCCCAGCGCATCGAGGACGAAAGCGAGCGGGAAATGCTGCGCGAGCGGCTGACGCGCGTGCTGCCGGTCGAGCCCAACGGCGGCTTCATCATCCGCACCATGGCCAACATGGCGGAGGACGCCGAACTGGCCGCCGATGTGGAGTACCTGCACACTTTGTGGGATGCCATCCAGGCGCGTTCGGACAATCGTTCCGGCCCGGCCCTGATCTACCAGGAACTGGATTTGGCGCACCGGGTGTTGCGGGATTTTTCCAGCTCGGAAACCAGCCGCATCCTGGTCGATTCGCGCGAGACCTTCCTGCGCATGGATGCCTTCGCCGCGGAGTTCACCCGCAACGTCGCCGGCAAGATCAGCCACTACTCCGGCGAGCGCCCTCTGTTCGATCTCTACGGCGTCGAGGAGGAAATCGAGAAGGCGCTGGGCCGGCGCGTCGACCTGAAGTCGGGCGGCTACCTGATCGTCGACCAGACCGAGGCGCTGACCACCATCGACGTCAACACCGGCAGCTTCACCAGCGGACGCACCTTCGACGAAACCATCTTCAAGACCAACCTGGAGGCGGCGCAGACCATCGCCCGCCAGCTGCGGCTGAGGAACCTGGGCGGCATCATCATCCTGGATTTCATCGACATGGACAGCCAGGAGCACAAGGCGGCGGTGCTGGCCGAATTGTCCAAGGCCCTGGCGCGCGATCGCACGCGCATGACCATCAACGGTTTCACCTCGCTGGGCCTGGTGGAGATGACGCGCAAACGCACGCGCGAAAGCCTGACCCGGGTGTTGTGCGAGCCCTGTCCGACCTGCCAGGGGCGCGGTCAGATCAAGACCGCGCAGACCATCTGCTATGAAATCCTGCGGGCGCTGATGCGGGAAGCGCGCCAGTTCAATGCGCGCGAGTTCCGCATCATGGCTTCACAGACCGTGATCGACCTGTTCCTCGACGAGGAATCGCAAAGCCTGGCGCAGCTCTCCGATTTCATCGCCAAGCCGGTGTCGCTGCAGGTGGAAAGTCTGTTCAGCCAGGAGCAGTACGACATCATCCTGCTCTGAGCGCGGCCCCGCGGGACGCTGAAGTCAGGCGGCGGCGGGCGCGGCGGCGCCGGTTTCCGGCAGCTCGCCCATGGGGCGCATGGCCACGCCCGTGAGCAGAGAGAATTCCTTGGCGATTTCCTCGATCTGGTCGACCTGCACCTTGATCTTGACCATGTCGCGGCTGACGGCGGCGCTGCGCTCCTGGATGGAACCCAGGTTGGCGTGCACCTTGTTGAGGTTCTCCAGGCGATGCTCGAGCTGCGCCTTGTGTTCGGTGATGCGCACGACGATCGGATCCAGCGTCAGGCGCAGCCAGGTTTCACCCTCGATGCGGACCTGCTGGAACAGGATGCGGGCCTGCGTGACCAGGGCGATGTAGAACTTTTTCACCATGAAGCGCTTTTCCAGCATGATGTTCAGCGGGTCGGCGCAGAACTCCTGGGTGTTCACCATGAGCTCGTCGAGGCGGGCGCGATAGCGGGAGAGCTCCAGGTTGGGCGGATCCATGCGTTCCATGCCGTGGACTTCATGGAAGCGCTGATAGGCCGAATTGAGCAGTTGCTTGATGCCGCCGCACTGCTGGTTGGCGAAGTCGAATTCGGCGCCCATGCGACGGATCAACAATTGCATGCCCTTGATGAGGCCGGCGGTGGTCCAACTGTCGTTGATGGCCATCATCGATTCCTCGATGATCTTGTCCATGCGGTCGTCGTCCAGGCGGGCCAGCAGTTCCCAGCCCTGCTGCGCCACCACCTTGCGGGTGACGTTGAAGTTGCGCGTGGTCTCGTCGTAGACCTGCTTGTCGTGCAGCATCTTTTCGCGCATCTGGCCGACGATCTGCTGGTTCTTGCCGGACAGCGCCCGCAGGTCGAGCAGGTTCTGGCGCATGGCCTGGATGCGGTTGTGCGCGGTTTCCCGCGCTTCGTTGAGCAGCGGCCCGACCTCGCGCACCACCGATTCGCGCATGATCTTCTCGCGCGAGGGAATGATTTCCCGCGCCAGCATGACTTCCAGGGCCTGGATGCCGGAGCGCTTGAGCAGATCCTGGTCGCCGCGGATCTTGCCGACCAGGGCCTTCTGCGCGGAAATGGCCATGACGCTGGCCGGTGTAATGTTGAGCTGGGTGGCGGTGGACTCGATCTGGTGCTGGATGGTGCGGCCGATCTCCTCGTCGGTCTTGAGGTCGTCCCACAGCATGTCGATCTTGTTCAGCACGGCGTAGTGCTGGCTGGCGTGCTTGGAGACCCACTTGTTCCAGATTTCGTAGTCGGACTGCGTCACGCCGGTGTCGGTCGCCAGCAGGAAGAGCAGGGCGTGCGCGTTGGGGATCGCGGAAATGGTCAGTTCCGGTTCCGCGCCCATGGCGTTGAGGCCCGGCGTGTCGAGGATGGCCAGGCCCGATTCGAGCAGCGGATGCGGGTAGTTGATCATGGCGTAGCGCCAGGCGGGAATTTCCACCCGGTCCTGGTCCTTCACCATGTAGCCCAGGTTGGGGTCGTTCTCGTCCCACAGCCCGAGGGCGCGGGCCTCCACCTTGAAGACGATCTTGGTTTCCGCCAGCTTGCGCATGGCGGTGACCATGGCGTTGGGGTCGGACACGTCCAGCTTGATGGTGCTCCACTCCACCGGCAGCCGTTTCAGCGCGTTGATGCTGTCGTCGCGGAAACGGGTCTCGATGGGCAGCAGGCGGATGTAGGGCTCGGTGCCCGCGTCAAAGTAAATCTCGGTGGGGCACATGGTGGTGCGGCCGGCGTCCGAGGGCAGCAGGCGCTGTTTGAAGTCGGAGAAGAAGAGGGCGTTGATGAGCTCGGTCTTGCCGCGGCTGAACTCGGCGACGAAGGCCACCATGAGCCGGTCCCGCTTCAGGTTCTCGGTCAGGTCGTAGAGGCGCAGCAACTGTTCCGGCTCGGCCTCGGTGTGATGCTCCAGCCATTCCTTGTAGGCTGTGACCACCTTCACAAGCCGGTCACGCCGGTTCTTGAACCGGGTGATGCCGCTTTCCAGACCATAATTCATCAAGTTGTCCCCATGAGTCGCCGTATCGCCACGTCTGGGCCGATGGCGGCCCGGATTGCCTGGTGGCGGGATTGTGCTCCACGCAGGATTCTAACCGCTCTCCGGCGCAAGCCAAGACACCGCGCGAGGAATTCCAGCAATGCCTCGTTCGCGGTCCCCTCCAGTGCCCGGGCGGTGACGCGCACCTTGAGGGCATCGCCGCGTGAGCCCACGATCTCCGTGCGGCTGGCGCCGGGCTGGATGTGGACGATGATTTCCACGCCGTCGTCGAGAGAACGCAGCCAAGCGTTCATCGCACCATGCCGGCGGCAAACTGTTCCAGGGCGGAAACCGGCGAGATCAGCACCAACTGGATGAGGATGATGGCCGCCAGCGGCGACAGATCGACGCCGCTGATGGGCGGGATGATTTTCTGAAAAGGCGCCAGGACCGGGCGTGACAGGGCATAGAACACCGGCGCCAGCGGCGAGAACGGATTGATCCAGGAAATCACCGCCTGGATCAGCACGAAACCGATGAGCAGATAGAAGGCCAGACGCAGGGCGGAGGCCAGAGCCAGAAGCAGGAAGCCGGGCAATACGTCGAACCCGGCCAGCGCGAAGGGGTAGCCGGTGATCCAGTGCACCGCCAGCACCATGAGCAATTCCGCCATGAAGAACAGCAACAGGCTGGCCAGGTCCAGACCGAACAGGCCGGGGATGAGACGACGCGCCGGACGCACCGCGAAATCCGTCACCATGATCAGGAACTGCGCGAAGGAATTGCGGAAGGGCACGCGCGCCCATTGCATCCAGAAGCGCATGAAGAACGCGCAGGCGAGCAGATCGAAGGCGGTGCGCAGCAGGAACTGGAAGGCGTCGGCGAACATCACTCGCGTCCCAGCAGATCGCCCAGCTCGCCGGCGCGCGCGGCGGCGGCGCGCGCCGCGCGCAGGATGGCTTCGGCCACGCCGGCTTCCTCCAGCGCGCGCAGACCGCGCTCGGTGGTGCCGCCCCTGGAGGTGACCTTCGCCCGCAACTCGGCCGGGGAAGAGGCGTCCTGAACGGCCAGGGCGGCGGCGCCGAAAAAGGTATGCAGGCTGAGTCGGCGCGCGTCGGTCGCCGGCAGTCCCAGTTCCAGGGCGGCTCGTTCGAGCGCCTCCATGAAATAGAACACGTAGGCGGGGCCGCTGCCGGAGATCGCGGTGACGGCGTCGATCAGGCCCTCGTCGTCCACCCAGAGCACCTCGCCGACCGCCGACAGGACACGTTCCGCCCAGCCTTTCCGCGTCGCGCCGACGCCGGGCAGGGCGAACAGTCCGGTGACGCCGGCGCCCACCAGGGCGGGCGTGTTCGGCATGGCGCGCACCACCGCGGGGTGTCCGCCGAGCCAGCGGGCGATGTCGCCGGCACGCACCCCGGCGGCGATGGACAGCACCAACTGCTCAGGCGCCGGGGCGGGCAGGGCGCGCAGCAGCGCAGCCAACTGCTGGGGCTTGACCGCCAGCAGAATGACGTCGGCGCCGAGGGTCTCGGCCGCGTTTTCTTCCACCGCCACGCCGAACTCCGACGCCAGCCATGCGCGCCGCGCGGCGAGCGGTTCGGCGACGCGCATGGTTTCCGCCGCATAGCCCTTGCGCAACAAGCCGCCGATGAGCGCGGCGGCCATGTTGCCGCCGCCGATGAAGCCGAGATTCATGTTGTCCTTTCCTTGCCGAGGTCGCGGGCGCCGAAGATCGCCGTGCCCACGCGCACCATTGTCGCACCTTCCAGGATGGCGGCCTCCAGGTCGGCGGACATGCCCATGGACAGGGTGTCGAGGGGCAGGCCCAGGGCGCGTGCCTGGTCGTACAGCCCGGCGAGCTGGCGGAAGCGGGCGCGCTGCACCGCCAGGTCCGGCGTCGCTTCCGGGATGGTCATGAAGCCGCGCACGCGAAGGCCGGGCATTGCCGCCAGCGTGCTCGCCATGCGCACGGCCTGGTCGGGCGCGACGCCATGCTTGCTGGCTTCGCCGCTGACGTTGACCTGGATGCAGACATTGAGGGCCGGCAGATGGGGGGGCCGTTGTTCCGACAGGCGGCGCGCGATTTTTTCGGACTCCAGGCTATGCAGCCAGGCAAAGTGTTCGGCGACGGCACGACTCTTGTTGCTCTGCAGGGGGCCGATGAAGTGCCACTCGAGGGGGAGGTCGGCGAGAACGGCCAGTTTCGCCAGGGCTTCCTGCACGTAGCTTTCGCCGAAGGCGAGCTGTCCGGCTGCATGCGCCTCGCGGATGGCGTTCGCCGGGAAGGTCTTGCTAACCGCCAGCAGACGGGCACAATGCGCATCACGACCCGAGGCGGCACAGGCGGTTTCGATGCGCGTCGCGCAAGCTTGCAAGGCTGCGGCGATTGCGCCCATAATGCCCCGCGCCCCCTCGGAAAATCACGTAACTCGGGGAATTATAATGGAAATTTCCGAGCTCCTTGCCTTCTCGGTGAAGAACAAGGCCTCCGATCTGCACCTGTCCGCCGGGCTGCCGCCGATGATCCGGGTGCATGGCGACATCCGCCGCATCAATGTGCCGCCGCTCAACAACCAGGAAGTCCGCGCCATGATCTATGACATCATGAGCGACGCCCAGCGCAAGGGCTACGAGGAACACCTGGAACTCGACTTCTCCTTCGAATTGCGCGACGTGGCCCGCTTCCGGGTCAACGCCTTCAGCCAGGAACGCGGCGCCGGCGCCGTGTTCCGGACCATTCCCAGCCTGGTGCTGACCCTCGAACAACTGGAAGCGCCGAAGATCTTCAAGGAGATCTCCGACACCCCGCGTGGCATCGTCATCGTCACCGGGCCGACGGGCTCGGGCAAGTCCACCACCCTGGCGGCCATGGTGGACTACGTCAACGAGAACCAGTACAGCCACATCCTCACCATCGAGGATCCCATCGAATTCGTGCACAAGAGCAAGCGCTGCCTGGTCAACCAGCGCGAGGTCGGCCCCCATACCCACGGCTTCGCCGAGGCCCTGCGCTCGGCCTTGCGCGAGGATCCGGACGTCATCCTGGTGGGCGAAATGCGCGACCTGGAAACCATCCGCCTCGCCCTGACGGCGGCGGAAACGGGTCACCTGGTGTTCGCCACCCTGCACACCTCCTCGGCGGCCAAGACCATCGACCGCATCATCGACGTCTTTCCCGCGGCGGAGAAGGAAATGGTGCGCGCCATGCTGTCCGAATCCCTGCGCGCCGTCATTTCCCAGACCCTGTTGAAGCGCAAGGACGGCAGCGGCCGCGTGGCGGTGCACGAGATCATGCTGGGCACGCCGGCCATCCGCAACCTGATCCGCGAGGCCAAGGTGGCGCAGATGTATTCCTCCATCCAGACCGGGCAATCCCTGGGCATGCAGACCCTGGATCAGGGCCTGATGGAAATGGTGCGCAGGAACGTCATCGACATCAACGATGCGCGCGCCGTCGCCGCCAACAAGGACATGTTCCAGTAAGCGAAGAGCGGACGGATATATGGACGCGCTGACGAAAGTTCACGAGTGGCTGCGCTACATGGTCAGCCAGAAGGCCTCCGACCTGTTCCTGACCGCCGGATTTCCGCCGGCGATCAAGCTCAACGGCAAGGTCTCGCCCATCGCCAAGCAAAGCCTGACCCCCACCGATACGGCCCTGTTCGCCAAGGCGCTGATGACCGAGCGGCAATACGCCGAATACGAGAAGCACCACGAGGCCAACTTCGCCCTGTACCAGCCCGAGATCGGCCGCTTCCGCGTCAACGCCTTCGTGCAGCAGGGGCGCTGCGGCGTGGTCTTCCGCCACATCATCACCACCATCCCCAGGGTCGAGGATCTGCACCTGCCGCCGGGCCTGAAGGACATCGCCATGATGCCGCGCGGCCTGGTGATCATGGTCGGCGCCACCGGCTCGGGCAAATCCACCACCCTGGCGGCGATGGTGGGCCACCGCAACATGAATTCGCAGGATCACATCATCACGGTGGAGGATCCCATCGAGTTCGTGCACAGCCATGGCAAGAGCATCATTACCCAGCGCGAAGTGGGTCTCGACACCGACGACTGGGAATCGGCCCTGAAGAACACCCTGCGGCAGGCGCCGGACGTGATCATGATCGGCGAGATCCGCGATCGCGAAACCATGCAGTACGCGATGGCCTACGCCGAGACCGGGCACCTGTGTCTGTCCACCATCCACGCCAACAACGCCAACCAGGCCCTGGACCGCATCCTCAGCTTCTTCGCCAAGGAGCGGCGCGACCAGTTGCTGCTGGACCTGTCCCTGAACCTGCGCGCCATCGTCTCGCAGCGCCTGATTCGGCGCACCGACGGCAAGGGGCGCATCCCCGCCGCCGAAATCCTGCTGAATTCGCCGCTGATCAGCGACCTGATCATGCAAGGCCGCCTGGACGAGATCAAGGACATCATGGCGCGCTCGCGCGACCTCGGCATGCAGACCTTCGACCAGTCCCTGTTCGACCTGTTCAGCATCGGCATCATCAGCGGCGAGGATGCCCTGCGCAACGCCGATTCCTTCAACGACCTGCGCCTGAAAATCAAGCTGCACCTGCGCGACAACAAGGGGGAATCGCCCACCGGCGGCCTCGATCAGGTGGGCCTGGTCTGATCCCCGTCGTGCCGGGCCTACAGGGTTTTGTCCAGGTAGTCCCGCACCAGATCGACCAGCGGCTTGTCCTGGCCCTCGAAGAAATGGTCGGCCTTGGGCGCCATCACCTGGGATGACTTCGCCTTGCCGGCCAGAGCCTTGCCTCGCGCCTTGGCGGTCCGCAGCACGCCGGGCAGGTCGTATTCGCCGTACAGGTCGAGTACCGGGAAGGGCAGCTTGCCGTATTCCAGAGCCGCCGACGCGCCGATGCTGACCCAGGCCGCGACTTGCGACTTCGGATACTTCGTGAAGAAGCGGTCGGCCATGCGGCTGCCCAGGCTGTGGCTGAGCACGACGATCTTCGCGTACCCCTTGGCGCGCAGGAATTCGACGGCGACGCTTATGCGCTCGGCGGCCTCGTCGAAGGTGGGCGGGTAGTCCTCGCCCTTGGCGTCGGCCTTCAGCACGGGCAGCTGCAAGGACAGCGTGGTATAGCCCGCGTCGGGCAGATTCTGGCGCAAGGGCGCGATCAGGCCCCAGTCCGGATGCACGCCGAGGCCGTGCAGCACGATCACGCCGGCCTTGGCGGCGGACGCCTCGGTGAACAGGGCAAGGTACTTGCGGCCGTTGGCCAGTTCCAGCCAGACCGGATCGCCGACCAATACCGAGGGAACCACCTCATCCGCCCATTTCTTCTCGCGGGCGTAGTCGGCGGCCAGCGCGGGCAGGGTCAGCAACAGGGTGAGAACCAGCACGAACTTGCGCATGATGCGTCTCCTCTCGAATCGGTGGAAAAATGATGTCGCTTCACCCGGCCAGAAGGCCATAGGCCATTCGTACGCCCAGCAGGTACAGGAGGCCGGCGAAGATTTTCTTGATGACCGCGACCGGCCAACGGTGGGTGACACGCGCACCCAGGGGCGCGGTCAGCCAACTGCCGGCGGCGAGGGCGGCGAGGGCGGGCAGGTAGACGAAGCCCAGACTGCCCCCCGGCAAACCCGCCACGGCATGTCCCGATGCGATGTAGCCCAGGCTGCCCGCCACGGCGATGGGAAAACCCACCGCCGCCGAAGTGCCGATGGCCCGGCGCAGGTCGGTGTTGCACCAGGTCAGGAAAGGCACCGTCAGGGTGCCGCCGCCGATGCCCACCCAGCTCGACACCACGCCGATGACGCCGCCCGCCAGGCTCATGCCGGGCCAGCCGGGCATGGGGCGGCCGGGCTTGGGCTTGAAGCCCAGCAGCATCTGGGTGGCCACGTAAAACAGGAAGACGGTGAAGAACAGCTTCAGCCCCGCATCCGGCAGCCAGGCGGCCGCCAGGCTGCCCGCCAGGCTGCCGGCGACGATGCCCGGCGCCAGGCGCCGCAGCGTCGCCCAGTCCACCGCGCCGTGGCCGTGGTGGGCGCGCAGGCTGGAAACCGAGGTCAGCACGATCACCGCCAGCGACGTGCCCAGGGCCAGGTGGATGTTATAGGCGGGCGCGAAACCCTGGGCCGCGTAGGCCCAGGTCAGCACCGGCACCATGATGAGGCCGCCGCCCACCCCCAGGAGGCCGGCGACGAAGCCGGCCGCCAGGCCCAGGGCCAGGTAGGCGAGCAGGAACGGGTCCACCTCAGACGCCGAGTTTTGCCAGGATGAACTTCCACTCGTCCGGGTCCACCGGCGTGATGGACAGACGGTTGCCCTTGGCCAGGATGCGCATGTTGGCGAGTTGCGGCAGTTCGCGCATCTCGGCGATGGAAAGCAGCCGGGTCTTGCGCTTGAAGGCGACCTCGACGTTGAACCAGCGCGGGTTCT
>JBBIIR010000052.1:0-9888 GCA_037446455.1 Hydrogenophilales bacterium
ATGACGCCAGCACCTTCGCCCAGCACGAAACCGTCGCGATCCTTGTCCCAGGGACGGCTGGCGGTGGCGGGATCGTCGTTGCGCGTGGAAAGGGCCTTGGCGGCGGAGAAGCCACCGATGGCCAGGGGACAGACGGTGGATTCGGCGCCGCCGCAGACCATCACGTCGGCGTCGTTGTGCTCGATCATGCGCGCGCTGGTACCGATGGCGTGCAGGCCGGTGGTGCAGGCGGTGACCACGGCCAGATTGGGGCCCTTGAGACCGAGCAGGATGGACAGGTTGCCCGAAATCATGTTGATGATGGTGCCGGGAATGAAAAACGGCGAAATCTTGCGCGGGCCGCCCGACTCGACATAGGCACGGTGGGTGTCCTCGATCATCGGCAGGCCGCCGATGCCGGAACCGATGTTGACGCCGATGCGTTCCCGGTTCGCGTCGGTGATCTCCAGGCCGGAATCCTTCACCGCATCGATGCCCGCCGCCAGGCCGTAATGGATGAACACATCCATGCGCCGCGCCTCCTTCGGCGACAGGTACTTGGCCACGTCGAAATCCTTGACCTCGCCGGCGATCTGCGACGAGAAGGCGGCTGGATCGAAGCGGGTAATGCGCGTGATCCCCGATGTGCCCGCCACGAGCTTGTCCCAGGCTTCCGACACGCTGTTGCCGAGCGGGGAAATGACGCCCAGACCGGTGATCACCACTCGACGTCTGGCGGGGCGTGAATGCTGGGACAAGATGCGACTCCTCGACGGTATAAAGAAAAAACCCGGCTCGATAGCCGGGCCCGCGCGTCGCCGACCTGGCGCCGGCGACGCGCCTGGAGGGCGATTACTTGCTCAGGTGGGTGTTGATGTAGTCAACGGCCTGCTGCACGGTCGTGATCTTCTCGGCCTCCTCGTCCGGAATCTCGCACTCGAAGGCTTCTTCCAGGGCCATCACCAATTCCACCGTGTCCAGGGAGTCGGCGCCCAGGTCGTCCACGAAGGAGGACTCCAGCTTCACATCGGCTTCGTTGGCGCCCAGCTGCTCGGCGACGATCTTTTTGACACGCTGCTCAATATCACTCATCAGAAAACTCCCTACGGGTAGGAAAAAAAGCGGGGAAATTCTAGCAAAAACCCCGGCTGGAGAATCAGGTCGGATGCGAATAATACGACCTGTCGGTTCAATCCATGTACATACCGCCATTGACGTGCAGGGTGGCGCCGGTGATGTAGCCCGCGCCGTCGGAGGCCAGGAAGGCCACGGCATGGGCGATGTCCTCGGGGCTGCCCAGCTTGCCCAGGGGGATGCGTTCCATCAGTTTGGCGCGGGCGGCTTCCGGCAGGGCCTTGGTCATGTCGGTGTCGATGAAACCCGGCGCGACGCAGTTGACCGTGATGCCGCGGCTGCCCACCTCCTGCGCCAGCGACTTGGAGAAACCGATCATGCCTGCCTTGGCGGCGGCATAGTTGGTCTGGCCGGCGTTGCCGGAGGCCCCCACCACCGAGGCGATGTTGACGATGCGGCCAAAGCGGGCCTTCATCATGGGCCGCAGCACGGCGCGGGAGAGGCGGAACACGGAGGTCAGGTTGGTGTCGAGGATGGCCGCCCACTCCTCGTCCTTCATGCGCATGAGCAGGTTGTCGCGGGTGATGCCGGCGTTGTTGACCAGGATGTCGATGCGGCCATGGCGAGCCAGGATGCCCTCGATGGCCGCGTCCGCCTGGGCGGCATCGTTGACGTTGAGCATCAGGCCTTCGCCCTTCAGGCCGGCCCCCGCCAAAGCCGCGACGATGGCCTCGGCGCCGGCTTCGCTGGTGGCGGTCCCCACCACGATGCAGCCGGCCCGGCCGAGGGCATGCAGGATGGCCTGGCCGATGCCGCGGGAAGCGCCGGTGACCAGGGCGACGCGAGTTTCCATGTCTGTCTCCTATCTGGGCCGGGCCATGCCCGGCTTGCGGAAAAAACGATCAGGCGCCCCTCACCTTGCCCAGCACGTCCGCCAGAGCGGCGGCGTCGGTGATGGCCAGGGTGGGCACCTCCACGATGCGCTTGTTGAGGCCGGCCAGCACCTTGCCCGGCCCGCATTCGGCGATGAGTTCGACGCCTTGCGCGGCCATCGCCCGTACCGTCTCCACCCAGCGCACCGGGCTGAAGAGTTGCCGCGCCAGGGCGTCGCGGATGGCCGCGGGGTCGGTGTGGCCCGCCACATCGGCATTGTGCAGAACCGGCACGGCGGGCGCCTTGACCTCGATGCCGTTCAGCGCGGCCAGCAACTTCTCCGCCGCCGGTTTCATCAGCGCGCAATGGGAAGGCACGGACACCGGCAGCGGCAACGCCCGCTTCGCGCCCTTCTCCTTGGCCAGGGCGCAGCCCCGGTCCACGGCCGCCTTGTTGCCGGCGATGACCACCTGGCCGGGGGCATTGAAGTTGACCGCCTCCAGCACCTCGTCCTGCGCGGCCTCGGCGCAGACCGCGCGCACCAGATCGTCATCCAGGCCGAGCACGGCGGCCATGGCGCCAACGCCCTCGGGCACGGCGGATTGCATGGCCTCGGCGCGCAGGCGCACGAGACGGACGGCATCGGCGAAGCCCAGGGCGCCGGCGCAGACGAGGGCGGTGTACTCGCCGAGGCTGTGGCCCGCCATCAGGGCCGGCGCGGGGCCGCCCTCGGCCAGCCAGAGCCGGTAGGCCGCGACGCCGGCGACCAGCATCGCCGGCTGGGTGTTGACGGTCTGGTTGAGGGCGTCGGCCGGCCCCTCGCCCACCATGGCCCAGAGATCCTGGCCCAGGGCGGCGGAAGCCTCGTCGAAAGTGGCGCGGACGGCATCTCCGTAGTGGGCCATCATGCCCACGGACTGGGAGCCCTGGCCCGGGAATACAAAAGCAAATTTCATAAGATCAGTTCCGAGACGAGAGAGGCAAGCTTCCGGCGGAAAGTCCCGATTCCGGGCCCCCGATCCAAATCACATCCTCACCAGCACCGAGCCCCAGGTAAAGCCGCCGCCGAAGGCTTCCATCAGCACCAGCTCGCCGGCCTTGATCCTGCCTTCCCGCACGGCGGTATCAAACGCCAGGGGAATCGAAGCGGCGGAAGTGTTGCCGTGGCGGTCGACGGTGACCACCACCCGCTCCATGCCCATGCCCAATTTCTTGGCGGTGGCCTGGATGATGCGGATGTTGGCCTGGTGCGGCACCAGCCAGTCGATGTCGGTCTTTTGCAGGCCGTTGGCCTCCAGGGTCTCGTCGACGATGGCGTCGAGGGTGTTGACCGCCATCTTGAACACGGCGTTGCCGGACATGCGCATGTAGCAGGCGCCTTCCTTCTTCAGCGACACGCCGCCGTCGACGAACAGCAGATCCTGATAGCGGCCGTCGGCATGCAGGTGGGTATTGAGGATACCGGGCTGCTCGGAGGCTTGCAGCACCACGGCGCCGGCGCCATCACCCCAGAGGATGCAGTTGCCGCGGTCGCTCCAGTCGGTGATGCGCGACAGGGTTTCCGCGCCCACCACCAGGGCGGTCTTGACTTGGCCGGAACGGATGAACTGGTCGGCGACGGATACCGCGTAGACGAAGCCGCTGCACACCGCTTGCACATCGAAAGCGGGACAGCCGTTGGTGATGCCCAGCTTGGCCTGCAACGCGCAGGCGGTACTCGGAAAGATTCGATCGGAGGTGGTGGTGGCCACCACGATCAAGCCGATCTCGCCGGCATCGATGCCGGCCGCCTCAATGGCCGCTTCCGCCGCCTGCTGCGCCAGGTCGCTGGTGAGTTCGCCTTCGGCGGCGATGTGACGCTCACGGATACCGGTGCGCTCGAGAATCCATTCGGCGGTGGTTTCCACCACCTGTTCCAGGTCGGCGTTGGTCAGTACCCGCGCCGGAAGATGGCTGCCTGTGCCGATGATGCGCGAATAAATCCGGGGCGTTTGACTCACGCCGCTTCTCCTTCTTCTTCCGGGATGCCGTTGTGGTGGGCATGCACCTGGTCGGCGATGCGCCGCAGCAGACCGCCGCGGACTTCCTCGATGGCCTTGTGCAGCGCCTGGGTGAAGGCGAAGACATCGGCGGAACCGTGGCTCTTGATGATGACGCCGTTGAGCCCCAGCAGGCTGGCGCCGTTGTAGCGGCGGGGGTCCAGCTTGCGCTTGAAGGCGCGCAGCACCGGCAGGGCAATGAGACCGGCCAGCAGCGTCGCGGGATTCCTTCTGAACTCGGATCGCAACTGGTCGCCGATGAGCTTGGCCAGGCCTTCCGAGGTCTTCAGAGCGATGTTGCCGACGAAACCGTCGCACACCACCACATCGACCGTGCCCTTGTAGATATCGTCGCCTTCCACGTTGCCATGGAAATTCAGGCCGCTTTCCTTGAGCAACTCGCCGGCCCGCTTGACGGTCTCGTTACCCTTGATGTCTTCCTCGCCGATGTTGAGCAAGCCCACGCTGGGACGCTCCTTGTGCTCGACCGCGGCGACCAGGGCGGCCCCCATGATGCCGAACTGCAACAGGTGTTCGGCACTGCAATCCACGTTGGCGCCCAGATCCAGCATGTAGGTCTGGCCGTTGCGCGTCGGCAGAGTGGTGGCGATGGCGGGCCGGTCGATGCCCGGCAGAGTCTTGAGGACGAAGCGGGAAACCGCCATGAGGGCGCCGGTATTGCCGGCGGACACGCCGGCATCGGCCTCGCCGCGCTTGACCAGATCGGCGGTCACGCGCATGGAGGAGTCTTTCTTGGTGCGCAGGGCGACCGGCAGGGGGTCGTCCATCTTCACCACCTCGCTGGCGTGCTGGATGCGCAGGCGGGTGCCGGCTTGCGCCCTGTTGGCCTTGAGTTCGGCGCGCAGGGCATCCTCCAGGCCCACCAGGACGATGTTGACGTCCTGATGCTCGCGCAGAACGGCCAAAGCGGCCCTGACGGTCACGTGGGGACCGTGGTCGCCCCCCATGGCGTCAATGGCGATGGTGATTTCGCGCATGTTCGATCAGCCGCGGAGCGGGCCACGGCCGGCCGGATCGCGGCGGTTGATCAGCTGTTGTCGGCCTTGCCGCTAATGACCTTGCGGCCACGGTAATAGCCGTTGGGGCTGATGTGGTGGCGCATGTGAACCTCGCCGGTGGTGGCTTCCACCGCGGTGGGCGGGTTGCTCAGGAAGTCGTGGGCGCGGTGCATGCCGCGCTTGGACGGGGATTTCTTGTTCTGCTGAACGGCCATATCGTTCTCCTTGACATCGATCTTGCGTCAAGCCTGGAATCCCGCGCCGCACTCCCCCTCGGGATGACGGGGCGCCACGGGCAGGCTCAACAAAATTTCGTCTTCCACCAGGGATGCGACGTCCAGCCGGTCATCGGCCAGCAGCGCATCCACCAGGGGATCTTCCGCTTCCCAGCGCGCCAGCTCGGCTTCATCGCGCGCGACGGGCAACACATTCTCCAGTTCCACACGTTGCCGGAAAGGCTCCAGGCAGCGCTGACAAGTCAGGCGGACATCCGCCTCGATCCATAAGCTCAAAGCCGGCCGGCCGGCTTCGACTATGCCCGCGATCCGGTATTGCACCGCAGCATCATCTGAGGTCAAATTGCTTTGCAGGCGGGGCAACCGATCGGCGCGTAGTTGCCCTTCCAGGCTCGCGCCGGAGCGGGCGAAACTCAGTGCGTCCAGGGTTCCCGGTGCAGACATAAGCCGTAAATGCTAAGCTTTACGGCCTTTTTTGTCAAAGTTACGGGACTATTTCGACTTCGCATCCGTGTCGGAATCCTCCCCGCTCCATTCGAGTAAAGGCTTTAGCGTGATCAAGAAGATACTCATTGCCAACCGGGGCGAGATCGCGGTCCGCATCGTGCGGGCCTGCAAGGAGATGGGCATCCAGTCGGTGGCCATCTATACCGATGCCGACCGCCACGCCCTCCATGTCAAGAAAGCCGACGTCGCCTACAACATCGGTTCCGACCCCGTGCTGGGCTACCTCAACGCCCACAACATCGTCAATCTGGCGGTAGCCTCCGGTTGCGACGCGCTGCATCCCGGCTACGGCTTCCTCTCGGAGAACCCCGTGCTGGCCGAGGTGTGCGCGCGCCGCGGCATCAAGTTCATCGGCCCCACGCCCGATGTCATCACCCAAATGGGCGACAAGATCCAGGCGCGCCAGGCCATGATCAAGGCCGGCATCCCGGTGGTGCCCGGTTCCGACCACAACCTGGAGAACGCCGAGGAGGCCCTCAAGCTGGCCAAGGAAATCGGCTATCCGGTCATGCTCAAGGCCACCAACGGCGGCGGCGGCCGCGGCATCCGGCGCTGCGATTCCGACGACGAACTGGTCAGGAACTACGAGCGGGTGGTCTCCGAAGCCACCAAGGCCTTCGGCAAGCCGGAGGTCTTCATCGAGAAGTGCGTGGTCAATCCCAAGCATATCGAGGTGCAGGTCATCGGCGACAGCCACGGCGGTTGCGTGCACCTCTACGAGCGCGACTGCTCGATCCAGCGCCGCAACCAGAAGCTGATCGAGATCGCTCCCTCGCCGCAGCTCAGCGAGGCCCAGCGCGAATACATCGGCAAGCTGGCGGTGCGCGCCGCCAAGGCGGTCGGTTACAGGAACGCTGGGACTGTCGAGTTCCTCCTGGATGTGGACAACCAGTTCTACTTCATGGAGATGAACACCCGCCTGCAGGTCGAACACTGCGTCACCGAGACCATCACCGGCATCGACATCGTTCAGGAACAGATCCGCATCGCCGACGGCCTGCCCCTGCAGTACAAGCAGGAGGACATCCGCCATCGCGGCTTCGCCATGGAATTCCGCATCAACGCCGAGGATCCCAAGAACAGCTTCCTGCCCAGTTTCGGCCGCATCACCCGCTACTACGCCCCCGGCGGTCCCGGCGTGCGCGTCGACGCGGCGATGTATTCGGGCTACACCATCCCGCCCTACTACGACTCCATGTGCGCCAAGCTGACGGTCTGGGCGCTGACCTGGGAGGCGGTGATCGAGCGCGGTCGCCGTTCCCTGGACGACATGAAGGTCTACGGCGTCAAGACCACCATTCCCTACTATCAGGAAATTCTGCAGAACCCGGATTTTCGCTCCGGCCGCTTCAACACCGGCTTCGTCGAAGCCCATCCGGAACTGCTCAACTACGCGGTCAAGCGCCCCGCCGAACATGTGGCCGCCGCCTTGTCCGCGGCCATCGCCGCCCATCTGGGTCTGTAAGAGGAAACCCCCATGCCGAAAGTACACGTCACCGAACTGGTCCTGCGCGACGGCCACCAGTCCCTGATCGCCACCCGCATGCGCACCGAGGACATGCTGCCCATCTGCGGCGCCCTCGATGCCGCCGGCTACTGGTCGCTGGAAGCCTGGGGCGGCGCCACCTTCGACGCCTGCGTGCGCTTCCTCAAGGAGGATCCCTGGGAGCGCCTGAAGAAGCTGCGCCGCGCCCTGCCCAATTCGCGCATCCAGATGCTGCTGCGCGGCCAGAACCTGCTCGGCTACCGGCATTATCCGGACGACGTCGTGCGCGCCTTCGTGAAAAAGTGCGCCGACGACGGCGTCGACGTGTTCCGCGTGTTCGACGCCATGAACGACCTGCGCAACCTGCGCGTCTCCATCGAGGCGGTGAAGACGGCGGGCAAGCACGCCGAAGGCACCCTGTGCTACACCACCAGCCCGGTGCACGGCATCGACTATTTCGTCGCCATGGCCAAGGGACTGGAAGCCATGGGCTGCGACACCCTCGCCATCAAGGACATGGCCGGCCTGCTCACCCCCTACGACACCGAGAAACTGGTGAAGGCCCTGAAGGCCGCCGTCTCCCTTCCCATCCACACGCACAGCCACGCCACCTCCGGCCTCGCCAGCATGGTGCAGCTGAAGGCGGTCGAGGCCGGCGCCAGCATGATCGACACCTGCCTGTCCGCCTATTCGGAAGGCGCCAGCCACCCCACCACGGAAAGCCTGGTGGCCGCCCTGGCCGGCACCGAATACGACACCGGCCTGAACCTGGCCAAGCTGCAGGAGATCAGCGCCTACTTCCGCGAGCAGCGCAAGAAATACTGGCAGTTCGAGATGTCCGGCCCGCAGGTGGATACCCGCATCCTGGTCTCCCAGGTGCCGGGCGGCATGATCTCCAACCTCACCAACCAGCTGCGCGAACAGGGCGCGCTGAACCGCATGGACGAGGTGCTGGCGGAGATTCCCCGCGTGCGCGAGGACCTCGGCTACCCGCCCCTGGTCACGCCCACCTCGCAGATCGTCGGCACCCAGGCGGTGCTCAACGTGCTCACCGGCGGCCGCTACAAGTCGGTCACCAACGAGGTGAAAAGCTACCTCCTGGGCCGCTACGGCGCGACCCCGGGCAAGGTCAACGAGGAAGTGAAGAAGCTCGCCGTCGGCAACCAGGAAGTCATCACCTGCCGTCCCGCCGATCTCCTCACCGACGAGCTCGACAAGCTGCGCGGCGAGGCCGAGGGACTGGCGAAGTCCGACGAGGACGTGCTGACCTACGCCATGTTCCCCGACATCGGCCGCACCTTCCTGCAGGAGCGGGCCGCCGGCACCCTGACACCCGAGCCGCTGCTGCCGCCGGAGTCGAAGGAGGCCGCCGCCTGCCCGGCCATCTACGCGCCGAGTGAATTCAACGTCACCCTGCACGGCGAGACCTACCATATCCGCATCAAGGGTACCGGCCATGGCGGCGAGGGCCAGCGTCCGTTCTACGTGCACGTCGACGGGGTCGCCGAGGAAGTCCTGCTGGAGGCCCTGGACGAGGTGGAAGTCACCCCCGGCGCCGCCGCGCCGCGCAAGTCGTCCGGCGGCAAGGCCGCGTCCGCGGCTGGCGGCAGCAAGCAGCGTCCGCGTCCCACCCACGCCGGCTGCGTCACCACCGCCATGCCCGGCACCATCGTCGAGGTCAAGGTCAAGCCCGGCGACAAGGTCAAGGCTGGCGACGGCGTCCTGGTCATCGAGGCCATGAAGATGGAGAACGAGGTGCAGGCCCCGGTTTCCGGTGTGGTCACCAACGTCTTCGTCGCCAAGGGCGACGCGGTGACGCCGGATCAGGTGCTGGTGGAGATTCAGCCGGAATGAGGTAGCCTGTAGAAGGGAGTCTGCAGCGGGTAGGTCAAGTTTCCGCGCCGGCGGCGCGCTGATGGAACGCTACGCGCTACCCGCTACCCGCTACGCGCTACGCGCTACCCGCTCAGACATGCGCCTCGTCCTCGCCTCCACTTCCCCCTATCGCCGCGAGCTCCTCGCCCGCCTGGGCGTGCCCTTCGAGGTGGCGGCCCCGGACGTGGACGAGACCCCCTTGCCGGGCGAATCTCCGGACCAGACCGCCCAGCGCCTTTCGGTCCTCAAGGCTCGGGCGGTGGCGGCGCGTTTTCCCGACGCCCTCATCATCGGTTCGGACCAGGTCGCTTTGCTGGAAGGGGTGCAACTGGGCAAACCCGGTAGCCACGCAAAGGCGGTGGCACAACTGCGCGCGATGCGCGGCAAGACCCTGGAATTCCATACCGCCCTCACCCTGCTCAACGCCGGGACCGGATCGGTGCAAACCGCCAACGTTCCGGTACGCCTGGTGATGCGGCACTACAGCGATGCCCAGATCGAGGCCTATCTGCGCAAGGACCAACCCTACAACTGCTGCGGCAGCGCCCGCAGCGAATCCCTGGGGATCGCCCTGATCGCCCGCTACGAGACCGAGGATCCCAACGCCCTGGTGGGTCTGCCCCTCATCAAGCTCACCGAGATGTTGGCCAACGAGGGCCTGGATGTGCTGACCCGGCGTGAGGGGTAAGGCGTGCCCCCGCTAGGCGAGGATACAAGACGCGAGGCGGAAACGACTCCCGGCACCCTCTACCTGATTCCCACGCCTCTGGGCGACACGCCGCTGGAGCGTGTGCTGCCCG
>JBBIIR010000053.1:0-9752 GCA_037446455.1 Hydrogenophilales bacterium
CTGCTGACGCGGGAGCTGATCCGCGCCATGCCGAGAGGCGCGGCCCTGGTGGACGTGGCCATCGACCAGGGCGGCATCGCCGAGACCTCCCGCCCCACCACGCACAGCGCCCCCTACTACGTGGAGGAAGGCGTGGTGCACTACTGCGTCGCCAACATGCCCGGCGCGGTCTCGCGCACCGCCACCCTGGCCCTGGCCGAGGCCACCCTGCCCTATCTGCTGAAACTGGCCGCCGACCCCGATGCCGCCCTGGCCGCCGACGCGGGCTTCGCGGCGGGCCTCAACGTCAGCGCCGGCGCCATCGTCCATCCGGGCCTGGCGGCGGACTTACGGGTGTGACCACAAGACCTCGATATGTCGCGCTACACCGCAGTCAGCGCACCGGGTATCATGCTGTACCCGACTAATTCTGTCGGATATCCATGAAAGGAATCCCTAATGAGTGAACCCGTCGTCGCCGGAAAAACCCCCTTCGAGGCCACCCTGGAGGCCGGCGAGTATTGGTGGTGCAGTTGCGGCCGCTCGCGCAACCAGCCGTATTGCGACGGTTCCCACGCCGGCACCGACTTCACCCCTTTCCGCTTCACCCTGGAAGCGAAGGAGACCGTCTGGCTGTGCACCTGCAAACATTCCGCGAATCCACCGTTCTGCGACGGCGCCCACGAACTGCTGGACTGATCGCGTCCACGCGCGGCCATGCCGCACGCCCTGCTGGCCGACCTGATCCTGCTGCTGCACCTGGCTTTCATCCTGTTCGTGGTGCTGGGCGGCCTGCTGGTCTACCGGCATGCCTGGGTGGCCTGGCTGCATGTGCCGGCGGTGGTCTGGGGCGTGTGGGTGGAAGTGATGGGCTGGATCTGCCCGCTGACGCCGCTGGAGAACCGCCTGCGCGCCCTCGCCGGGCAAGGCGGCTACGACGGCGACTTCATCGGCGAATATCTGCTCGCCGTGATCTACCCGGACGGCCTGACGCGGGAAATCCAGATCGGCCTGGGCCTGGGCGCCCTGCTGCTCAACCTGCTGGTCTATGCCCGGCTGCTGGCGCGGCGGCGGCGATGAACGGCGTGGCGGCCCGCGTCAAGTTGTACACCCCCCCGCGGCTCACGGATAATCGCGCGAACGGACATGATTTTGAGAAGACGCCCCGAAGCATTAAAGCCATGTCCGTTTCCCTCACCCCCGGCCCCTCTCCCGCCCGCGGGAGAGGGGAGCTTCGAGAGCCGCTACGCGACTTTCATGTTCAATCACGCGTCCGGACATGGAAAACTACCTGCTCATCCTGATCGGCACGGTGTTCGTGAACAACATCGTGATGTCCAAGATGCTTGGACTGTGCCCCTTCATGGGGGTGTCGAGAAAACTCGAGACCGCTCTCGGCATGGGCGCCGCCACCACCTTCGTGCTCACCCTCGCCTCCGGCCTGTCCCACCTCATCGACACCTATCTGCTCGGCCAGGAGCTCGCCTATCTGCGCACGCTGTCGTTCATCGTGGTGATCGCCGGCATCGTCGGTTTCACCGAGATGTTCATCAAGAAGACCTCGCCGGTGCTGTTCCGCGTGCTGGGCATCTACCTGCCCCTCATCACCACCAATTGCGCGGTGCTCGGCATTCCCCTGCTCAACGTGCAGGAACAGCACGGCTTCGTCGAATCGCTGGTGTTCGGCCTGGGCGGCGCCCTCGGCTTCACCCTGGTGCTGGTGCTGTTCGCCGCCATGCGCGAGCGCCTGGAGGCGGCCGACGTGCCGGCCGCCTTCCGCGGCGCCAGCATCGCCATGATCTCCGCCGGCCTCATGAGCCTGGCCTTCATGGGCTTCGCGGGGCTGATCAAGTGACCCCGCGTTGCACGCGGCAACGCGGGGCCATCCCCGCGCAGGCGGGGATCCAGCCAATCGAACCGGATGCCCGCCTTCGCGGGCATGACGCCCCATGATCACCGCCATCCTGGTCATGGCCGGCATCGGTCTGGTGCTGGGCGGGGTGCTGGGCTGGGCTTCCATACGCTACCGGGTGGAGGACGACCCGCTGGTGGAGAAGATCGACGCCATCCTGCCGCAAACGCAGTGCGGCCAGTGCGGCTTTCCCGGCTGCAAGCCCTACGCGGAGGCGATCGCCAAGGGCGAGGCGGACATCAACCAGTGCCCGCCCGGCGGCAACGAGGGCGTCAAGCGTCTGGCCGAACTGCTGGGGGTGGAGCCCAAGCCCCTGGGCGCGGGCATGGAGCCGAAGCCGAAGGCGGTCGCCGTCATCGACGAGAACACCTGCATCGGCTGCACTCTGTGCATCCAGGCCTGCCCGGTGGACGCCATCGTCGGCGCCGCCAAGCAGATGCACAGCATCATCGCCGAGCAGTGCACCGGCTGCGAGCTGTGCCTGCCGCCCTGTCCGGTGGACTGCATCAGCATGCGGGTGATCCGCGAGGACGTGGCCACCTGGAAGTGGCGCTATCCGGTGCACATGATGAAGCGTGCCGCATGAGCAGGATCTTGTTTCCCTTCAACGGCGGCGTGCATCCGGACGGCCACAAGGAGGCCTCGAATGCCGCGCCCATCCGCGCCATGCCGCTGCTGCCGCGCTACGTGGTGCCGCTGCGCCAGCACATCGGCGCGCCGGCGCGGCCGCTGGTGCGCGCCGGCGAGCGGGTGGCGCGCGGGCAGATGATCGGCGCCGCCGAGGGCTATGTCTCCACCGCCGCGCACGCGCCCACCTCCGGCAGCGTGCTTGCCGTGCAGCCGCGCGCGGTGCCGCATCCCTCCGGCCTGTTCGACCTGTGCGTGGTCATCGAGGCCGACGGCGAGGACCGCGCCGTCGAGTCGCAGCCGCTGGACTGGCGCAACCTGGACGCCTCCGCCCTGCGCAACCGCATCCGCGACCTGGGCCTGGCCGGCCTGGGCGGCGCGGTGTTCCCCAGCTACATCAAGCTCAATCCCGGCGCCCAGGCCATCCACACGCTGATCCTCAACGGCGCCGAATGCGAGCCCTGGATCACCTGCGACGACCGCCTGATGCGCGAGCGGGCGGCGGAAATCGTGCTTGGCGCGGAAATCATGCGCCATGCCCTGGGCTGCGCCAGCGTGCTGTTCGGCATCGAGGACAACAAGCCCGAGGCGCTCGCCGCCCTGCGCGCCGCGGTCCCCGCCGACATGGAAGTGGTGAGCGTGCCGACGCTCTACCCCTCGGGCGGCGGCAAGCAGCTCACCTACCTGCTCACCGGCCTGGAAACCCCCACCGGCGGCCGTTCCACCGATCTGGGCATCCAGGTGTTCAACGTGGGCACCGCCTACAGCCTGTATCGCGCCGTGTACCTGGGCGAACCCATGCTGTCCCGGGTGGTGACGGTCACCGGCCACGTCGCCGCGCCCGGCAACTTCGAGACGCGCATCGGCACCCCCCTGGCCGATCTGTTGGCCGCCGCCGGCGGCGCCCTGCCCGGCGCCGTCGGCGAGATCATCGGCGGGCCGATGATGGGCTTCGATCTGCTCGACCGCGTGGCGCCGGTGACGAAATCGGTCAACTGCCTGCTGGTCAAGGATCCGCGCTTGTTCCCCGCGCGCCCCGCGGCCCTGCCCTGCATCCGCTGCGGCGCCTGCGCGCGCGCCTGCCCGGCCGACCTGCAACCCTTCGAGATGTATTGGTACAGCCGCGCCAAGGATTTCGGCAAGGCGCAGAGCTACGACCTGTTCGACTGCATCGAGTGCGGCTGCTGCGCCTACGTCTGCCCCAGCCACATCCCGCTGGTGGATTTCTTCCGCTACGCCAAGAGCGAGATCTGGGAGCGCGAGCGCGACAAGCGCGAGGCCGACCAGGCGCGCCGGCGCCACGAGTTCAAGGAATTCCGACTGGAGCGGGAGAAGAAGGAGAAGGCCGAGAAATTCGCCAAGGCCGCGGAAAAGCAGAAGGCCGGCGCGGAGGCCGCGGACCCCGAGGAGGCGCGCAAGAAAGCCATCCTGCAGGCCGCCCTGGAACGCGCCCGGCTGGCCAAGGAAGGCGTCACGCCGAAGAACACGGACAACCTGCCGGCCGCGGTGGAGAAGGAGATCGCCGAGATCGACGCGCGGCGCGCCCAGGCGGAAACCCGGGCGGAAACCCGGGCGGAAACCCGGCCGGAAAGCGGAGAATCCAGGCCATGAACGGCTCTCCCTTCGCCCTCCTCGGCCACAACTCGGTGACGGCCGTCATGGCCAAGGTCATGGCCGCCCTCATCCCGGGCATCATCGCCCATGCCTGGTTCTTCGGGCCGGGCATCTGGGTCAGCCTGCTGCTGTGCGTGGTCTTCGGCGCCGCCATCGAGGCCCTCATGCTGCTGATGCGCGGCCTGCCCCTGAAGCCTTTCCTGGCCGACGGCTCGGTCCTGGTGACGGCCGCGCTGCTGGCCCTGGCCCTGCCCACTCTGGCGCCCTGGTGGCTCTATCTGCTGGCCATGCTGTTCGCCGTGGGGGTGGCCAAGCATCTCTACGGCGGCCTCGGCCAGAACCTGTTCAACCCGGCCATGGTCGGCTACGCCGCCATGATCATCGGTTTCCCGGTGTACATGACGCAGTGGCCGGCGCCCATCGGCGTCGCGCATTTCACGCCCAGCCTGGCCGAGGCCTTCGACCTGGTGTTCGCCGGGGCCGGCGCCATCAGCGTCGACGCCTACACCTCCGCCACCCCGCTCGACGCCTGGAAGACGCAGGCGCGCCAGGGCATGGCCGAAGCGGACATCCTCGCCCAGTCCATCTTCGGCTGGGCCGGCGCGCGCGGCCAGGAGGTGGTGGCGGCCATGTATATGCTGGGCGGCTTGCTGCTGCTGGCGAACCGGGTCATCACCTGGCACATTCCGGTCGCCTTCCTGACCGCCATGGCGCTCACCGCCGGCCTGCTGCACCTGGCCGACCCCGCGCAGCACGCGCCGCCGCTGTTCCACCTGCTGTCGGGCGGCGCCATGCTGTGCGCCTTCTTCATCGCCACCGACCCGGTGACCGCCGCCAGCACTCCTTTAGGCAAGCTGATCTACGCCGCCCTGGCCGGCTTTCTGCTGATGATCATCCGCGCCTTCGGCGTCTATCCGGACGGCATTTCCTTCAGCATCCTGCTGGCCAATGTGGCCGTGCCGTTCATCGACGCCTACACCCAGCCGCGCGTGTTCGGCCACAAACGCGGCGGCAAACGGGGACAGGCATGACCCCGGCGTTGCGCGAGACCGTCAGCACCGGCCTGGCCCTGCTGGTGTTCTCGGTGGCCGGCGCGGCCCTGCTGGCCGGCACCCATCTGCTCACCCGTCCCATCATCGAGAAGAGCGAGCAGGCGGAGAAGTTGGCCTTCGTGGCGCAGACCCTGCCCGCCGGCAGCTTCGACAACGACCTCATCCGCGACGCCCTGCCCCTGCCCGCCGACGCCCTGCTCGGCCAGAAGCGGCCGGCGCGGGCCTACCCCGCGCGCGTTCGCGGAGAAACCCGCGCCGTGGTGCTGGAAGTGGTGGCGCCCGACGGCTACAGCGGCGAAATCCGCCTGCTCGTGGGCATCCAGGCCGACGGCCGGGTGGCCGGCGTGCGCGTCACCGCGCACAAGGAAACCCCCGGCCTGGGCGACTACATCGAAGCCGCGCGCGGTCCCTGGATCCGCCAGTTCGACGGGCGCGGCCTGGATGACCCGGCGGCGGAGCAATGGCGCGTGAAGAAGGACGGCGGCCGCTTCGAGTACCGCGCCGGCGCCACCGTGACGCCACGCGCGGTGGTCAAGGCGGTGCGCCGCGCCCTGGAATATTTCGCCGCGCACCGCGCGGAACTGCTCGCCGCCGCGCCGGCTCCACCGGCGACGCGGGCCAAACCGGAGGCCAAACCATGAACGCCAGCGACAGCGCCGTCCCCGACTCCATCCTCCCCGGCCCACCCGTAGCGACGGGCGGGATGTTCTCGCGCGAGACCCGCGACATCATCGTCAACGGCCTGTGGACGCAGAATCCCGGCATCGTCCAGTTGCTCGGCCTGTGCCCGCTGCTGGCGATCAGCAACACGGTGGTCAACAGCCTGTCCCTGGGCCTGGCCACCACCCTGGTGATGGCCACCGCCAGCGGCGCCGTGGCCCTGCTGCGCAACTACATCCCGCACGAGATCCGCATCCCCGCCTTCGTCCTCATCATCGCCGCCCTGGTCACCGTGGTGCAGCTGGCGATGAACGCCTGGATGCACCCGCTCTACCTGGTGCTGGGCGTGTTCATCCCGCTCATCACCACCAACTGCATCGTCCTGGCGCGCGTCGAGGCCTTCGCCTCCAAGCGTTCCACCGCCCATTCCGTGCTCGACGCGACCATGATGGGCCTGGGCCTCACCGCCGTGCTGGTGGTGCTGGGCGCCCTGCGCGAAGCCCTGGGCCAGGGCACCCTGCTGTCCGGCATCGACCTCGCCCTGGGCCCCGTGGCCCGCGACTGGGTGATCCCCCTGGCGCCCGATTACGGCGGTTTCCTGCTCGCCATCCTGCCGCCCGGCGCCTTCATCGGCCTGGGCCTGCTCATCGCCCTGTACAACCGCATCCAGATGGGGCGCAACCCGGCATGAACGCCGCGCGTCGCCGGGAACTCTACACCCGCCTGCGGGCCGCGAATCCGGCCCCGACCACCGAGCTGCACCACCGGACGCCGTTCGAACTGCTGGTGGCGGTGGTGCTGTCCGCGCAGGCCACCGACAAGAGCGTCAACCTGGCCACCGCCGCCCTGTTTGCCGAGGCGAACACGCCGGAAAAACTGCTTTCCCTGGGCGAACCGGGGCTCAGCGAGCACATCCGCCGCATCGGCCTGTACAAGACCAAGGCGAAGAATCTGCTGGCCGCCTGCCAGATCCTGCTGGACCAGCACGGCGGCGAGGTTCCCCGCCGGCGCGAGGCGCTGGAGGCCCTGCCCGGGGTGGGGCGCAAGACCGCCAATGTGGTGCTCAACACCGCCTTCGGCGAGCCCGCCATCGCCGTCGACACCCATATCTTCCGGGTCGCCAACCGCACCGGCCTGGCGCCGGGCAAGACCGTGCTGGAAGTGGAAAAGAAACTGCTGCGCAACACCCCCGCCGAATTCCGCCACGACGCCCACCACTGGCTGATCCTGCACGGCCGCTATGTCTGCAAGGCGCGCAAGCCCGACTGCGCCGCCTGCGTCCTGCGCGACCTCTGCGATTACCGGGAGAAGTCAGCGCCATGAGCACGGCCCCCGATTCTCCGCTTCGCGTCGAATCGCCCCCCACGGGGGCCAAGAAACACTCGGGACGGCCCTTCGTGTTTCTTGAGAGCAGGGAGCAGTGCCTGACGCCGCAGGCGGTAGGTGCGACCGGCCGCGAGTGGCGCCAGCCCCCGACCCGCGCCTCTCTGGACTTCCCGGATACCTCCGCAGAGGGGGCCGCTTGAAAGCCGGTTCCGGACTCGCCCAGGGCCGCGTGGCCGAGCCCGGCCTGGCGCGCGAGGCGGTGCGGGCCGCCATGGAGCGTGCGCAACTGGAGCATCCGCAGGCGGTATTGCTCTATCTCAGCGCCGACTTCGCCGCCGACCCGCAACCCGCCCTCACCGCCGCCGCGCGCGCCGCCGGCTGCCTGCAGGTGGCGGGCTGCACCGCGGCGGGCGTGTTCACCGAGCAGGACTGGGTGCTCGACGCGCCGGCCGCCGCCGCCCTCGTACTGGGTGATGGCGTCGACCTGCTGCCGGCGCGCCGAGGGGATGGCGCCGCCGGCGCGGAACTCACCCTGGCCGCGCCGAATGCGCTCGACATGGCCTGGCTGGTCTCCGGCGGCCGCCGCTACGGCGGCGTTTCCGGCGACGCCACCGGCCAGGGTCCGTATTCGGTGTGGAGCGGCGGCCGCGTGCAGGCAGGCGGCCGCTGCGAACTCGAGGTCGGCGGCGCGCGCCTGAGCGTGGGCGTTTCCCAGGGCGTGCGCCCGATCTCGCGGCCGATGCCGGTGGAACGCGTGCAGGGCCACGACCTGCGGGCGCTGGGCGGCATGCAAGCACTGGCCAGCCTGGCGCGGGAACTGCCGCTCAGCCTGCGCGCGCCGGAGCGCATGCCCACCCACCTGATCATGGCCGGACTGCCCTACGGCGAGCGCGCGCACGCCGTCGAGGAGGGCCGCTTTCATCTGCTGCCGGTGGTGACCGCCAACCCGGCCGACCAGTCGGTCACCATCGCCGGCCGGCTGGCGCCGGGCATGGATCTGTTCTGGGCCCTGCGCCAGCCGCAGGCGGCCGAGCACGACATGGGCGTCATGCTCGAACGCCTGGCCGCGGCACACGCGAACGCCCCCGCCTTCGGCCTGATGTTTTCCTGCATGGGCCGCGGCCCCTATTTCTACGGCGGCGAGGACCGCGACATCCTCGCCCTGAAACGGCGCTTTCCCGGCATGCCCTGCGCCGGCTTCTACGGCAACGGCGAGATCGCCCACCTCGACGGCGGCAATCGCCTGCTGCAATACAGCGTGGTGCTGGCCCTGGCCTACGATGAAAGCCGTGATAACGGCTCTCGACGCGCCCCTCTCCCGCATGCGGGGCGAGAGGGGAATTCGGAATGCACAGCATTCCGCCCTCGCAGCCGGCTGGCGATGCATCGCCAGCCGTGGGGCGCGGAGCGGGGGCTGGGGGTGAGGGAACCCGCATGGCCGGCACGGGACTTTCAGGATACCGGGCAGCGATCCGGCCATGCGGGTGACGCCGATGTTTGATCCCAGCCGCGACCAGGCCCGCCAGTTCTTCTTCGACACCTGGGCCAAATTCCGCGCCGGCCAACCGTTGACCGACCTGGAAGCCATGGCGGCGGAGCACATCGGCCGCCACCCGGAAACCCACGCCGTGCTGGAGCAGCCGGAACGCCACCGCGACCGCGACTGGCTGCCGGAAATGGGCCAGACCAACCCCTTCCTGCACCTGTCCATGCATCTGGCCATCAGCGAGCAGTTGTCGATCGACCAGCCCGCCGGCGTCAAGGCCCGCTACCAGGCCCTGGCCACCCGGCTGGGCGACGCGCACGCCGCCCAGCACGCGGTCATGGACTGCCTGGCGGAAATGCTCTGGCAGGCCCAGCGTTACCATCGGCCGCCAGACGGCGAGGCCTACCTGCGCTGCCTGACAACGAAAGCCGGTTTACCATTCGGCTGACCTCCTCACGCCTCTCCTCTCACGCCTCACCCTGTTCATGTCCTTCCTGAAACGCGAGCGCCTCGGCGCCGAATGGGCCAGCCTCCTCGCCTGCAACCTCTGGCTCTATCAGTTCCTGCCCTTCCTCAAGTGGCGGCAGCGGGTGAACCGCGCCAGCCTGAAGGACGACGGCATCGCCGGCCTCACCGGCGCCCTCATCGTCCTGCCGCAGGCGGTGGCCTTCGCCGCCATCGCCGGGCTGCCGCTGGAGTACGGCCTTTACGCGGCCATGGTGCCGACCATCATCGCCGCCCTGTTCGGCTCCTCCTGGCACCTGGTGTCCGGCCCCACCACGGCGATTTCCATCGTCGTCTTCGCCTCCGTGTCGCCCTATGCCGAACCGGGCTCGCCGGAATACATCGGCATGGTGCTCACCCTCACCTTCCTCACCGGCCTGTTCCAGCTCATCCTGGGGCTGGCCCGGATGGGCGCGCTGGTCAACTTCATCTCGCACACCGTGGTCATCGGCTTCACCGCAGGCGCCGCGCTGCTCATCGCCGCCAGCCAGGTGAAGAACTTCTTCGGCCTCGACATCGCGCGGGGAACGCCGGCCTACGAGGTGCTCGGCCAGTGGCTCACGCACCTGCACGACATCAATCCCTACGTCAC
>JBBIIR010000054.1:0-9748 GCA_037446455.1 Hydrogenophilales bacterium
GTGGTCACCATCTGCGAGGGCCTGCGCGGCGACCTCATCGCGCGTGGCATCCTGCCCGGCAAGATCGGCGTGGTGCCCAACGCCGTCGATATCGAACACTTCCAGCTCAGTTCCGGCTCCGATCCCGCACTGAAGGCCAGCCTCGGCCTGGCGGACTGCCGTGTGATCGGTTTTTTGGGCTCGTTCTACGCCTACGAGGGACTGGACCTGCTGCTCGCCGCCCTGCCGAAGATCCTGGCACAGGCGCCCGACGTGCGCGTCCTGCTGGTGGGCGGCGGTCCCCAGGAAGTCAATCTCAAGGCCCAGGCGCAACGCCTGGGCCTGGCGGACAAGGTGGTGTTCGTGGGCCGCGTGCCGCATGCCGAAGTGAGCCGTTACTACGCCCTGGTCGACCTGCTCGCCTATCCCCGCCACGCCATGCGCCTCACCGACCTGGTCACCCCCCTCAAGCCGCTGGAGGCCATGGCCCAGGGCCATCTGCTCATCGCTTCCGACGTGGGCGGGCACAAGGAACTCATCGAGGACGGCGCCACCGGCTTCCTGTTCCGCGCCGAGGATGGCGAGGATCTGGCGCGCAAGGCCCTGCGGGCGCTCAACCTGCCCGACCGCGGTGCCGCCATCCGCGCGAACGGGCGCCGCTTCGTCGAGCAGGAACGCAACTGGGGCCGCAGCATCGCCAACTACAAGGCCATCTATGGCAGGGCGTTGGGAAGGGAGTTATGAACCTCAATACCGACCACCTGGCTCGCCGCATCCGCACCCTGGAAACCTCCCTCGCCCTGCTGGACAAGGCGGAGCCGGAAAGCATCGACTACGAGGTATTCCGCAATGCCGTGGTGAAGGGCTTCGAACTGGTGCTGGAGACCAGCGGCAAGCTGCTGCGCAAGGCGCTGAAAGCCTACGGCGGCAGCCCCAAGGCCGTCGACGAACTGTTCTACAAGGATGTCCTGCGCCATGCGGGCAAGCATGGCCTGCTAACTCCGGAGGCCATCGAGCGCTGGTTCGCGTACCGCGACAACCGTAACAGCAGCGCCCATGATTATGGCGAGGGGTTCGCAAAAGAGACCCTGTTGCTCATGCCGGGCTTCATGGCGGATGCGCGCAGTCTGCAAGCTGCGCTAAGTGAACGATTCGGGAAAGCGGATGGCGACGCTTGACCTGCCTGGGCATTACCGTCGCCAGCTTATGCCGCTGTTCGAAAAGCATATTCCGGACGCGGAAGTCTGGGCCTATGGCAGCCGGGTCACAGGCCGGTCTCATGCATCCAGCGACCTCGATCTGGTGGTGCGCAACCCGAGCGACCTCTCCCAATCACGGATGTGGCCGGTGATCGAGCTGCGGGAAGCCATCCGCGCAAGCAACCTGCCCATCCTGGTGGACGTTTTGGACTGGGCTGCGATCCCGCAGTCCTTCCGGGACGAAATCGAACGGATGCACGTGGTCATGTATGCGCCAGGACAAATCGCGACCGAGTTTCAGCACGCGAGCCCCCCAGCATCGAGCGCCTGATCGATGCCCTGGACAAATTCGAGGCTTTCCCGGAGCGCCGCCCATGACATTGCTGAAGGCCATACGGGTCGGCAAAAACGCACGGGAGTTCTCGCGCGTCTCCGGCTTGCGCCTCGCCGACTGGGCAGAACCCATGGGCGCGGGAACATGAAGGTTCAGAGCCTGTGAATTTTTCCAGAACAGCTACAAAACCGGGCGTCATCCCCGCGAAAGCGGGGATCCAGTGGCTTTCTAACCCGTTGAAATTCCTGGATTCCCGCCCCCCGCTTTCGCGGGGGCAGGCATGCGGGAACGATGGTTTTCTTGGGGACTGGCATTTTTTCACAGCATCTCATTGGAACCTCATCCAGGAACGGTCTTGAACAGCGAACCCCGCCTCATCGTCTTCTCCAGCCTGATTCACAAGCCGACACAGCCCGGATCCGCTCAGGCTATGCAAGGAGCCGCGCGTGGCCGCGCGCCCTGAACTTCGCACCGCGCCGTCGCGCCTGGCCCTGGTGGGGCCGATGCCACCCCCCGCGGGCGGCATGGCCAACCAGACCCTGCAGCTCGCCCGCCTGTTGCAAGGGGAGGGCGTGCGCGTGGAAATCGTGCAGGTCAACGCACCATATTCGCCGGCCTGGGCCGGCCGCGTGCCGGTGCTGCGCGCGGCCTTCCGCCTGCTGCCCTATCTCTATCGCCTGTGGCGGGCGGCCGGGCGCAATGAGCTGTTCCACATCATGGCCAATTCCGGCTGGTCCTGGCACCTGTTCGCCGCGCCGGCCATCTGGATCGCCCGCCTGCGCGGCATCCCCGCCGTGGTCAATTACCGGGGCGGCGAGGCGGAGCCCTTCCTGCGCAAGGCGGCGGGCATGGTGCGTTTTTCCATGCGCCGCGCCGCCGCCCTGGCGGTGCCCTCCGGCTTTCTGAAGGAGGTCTTCGCGCGTTTCGGCATGGACGCGCGCATCGTGCCCAACATCATCGACCTGGAAAAATTCCGTGCCGGCGCCCCGAATCCCGGCGACATCCACGTCGTCGTGGCGCGCAATCTGGAGCCGCTCTATGACATCGCCAGTGCCCTGCGCGCCCTCGCCCTGTTGCGGGAGCGGCATCCCGCCGCGCGCATGAGCGTCGCCGGGTCGGGGCCGGAGCGGGCGAATCTGGAACGGCTCGCTGCCGAACTCGGCATCGCCGACCGGGTCCGCTTCACCGGCCGCCTGGACAGCCAGGCCATGGCAGCGCTGTATCGCGAGGCCACCCTAAGCCTCAATCCATCCCTGGCCGATAACATGCCCAACTCGGTGCTGGAGGCCCTGGCCTGCGGCCTGCCCGTGGTCAGCACCGACGTGGGCGGTGTGCCCCATCTGGTGCGCCACGAACATACCGCGTTGCTGGTCAAGCCCGGCGACGCCGAGGGCATGGCGCAAGCCATGATCCGTCTGATCGAGGACGAGACATTGCGAGCGACCCTGATACAGAACGGCACCGAGCACGTGCGCGCCTTCACCTGGGAACGGGTGCGCGATCTTTGGCTTGGCCTCTACCGCGAGGTGCTGGCATGAGGCTGCCCGCAGCCATCGCTGGTGGCGTTGTGTATCCGCTGCAGGAACGAGTATTCCATCGCCCGACCTTTTCCTATCTCGCCGAACTCGATCGCAGCCAGTGGTTGACGCGGGAGGCGCTCGAAGACTTGCAGAAGCGCAAGCTTCAGGAGTTGCTGGAAGTTGCCTACGCCCACTGTCCCTGGCATCGCCAGCGCATGGAGAAGGCAGGGCTGACGCCAAGCGGCCTGCACGCCCTCGCCGACTTAAGCCGCCTGCCGACCATGGACAAGGCCGAGGCCGCCGCCAACCGGGAGCAACTGGTTTGGCGGGAGGTGCCCGGTGGGGTCTTCCAATACAACACCGGCGGCTCCAGCGGCCAGCCCCTGATCTTCTTCTTCGGCCGCGACCGCCAGGCCTCGGACGCCGCCGGCCGCATCCGCGCCCGCCGCTGGTGGGGCGTCGAGGTGGGCGAGCCCGAGGTCTACATCTGGGGCGCGCCGGTGGAACTGAACAAGACGGACTGGGTGAAGACGGTGCGCGACCGCCTTCTCAACCAGTTGGTGCTCAACGCCTTCGCCATGTCGCCGGAACGCATGGACCGCTATCTGGAGGCGCTGGAATCCTTCCAGCCACGCTGCATCTACGGCTACTCCAGTTCCGTGGCCCTGCTCGCCGCCCATGCCCGCGAGCGGGGCCGGCGCCTGCGCCTGCCGAAACTGAAAGTGGTATGCACGACCGGCGAACCTCTTTACGAACACCAGCGCGCCCTCCTCTCCGAAGTGTTCGGCGTGCCCGTGGCCAACGAGTTCGGCAGCCGGGACATCGGCTTCACCGCCCATGAAACGCCGCACGGCCAGATGTTGCTGATGAGCGAGAGCATCCTCCTGGAAGTGCTGGACCCCCAAGGCAAGCCGGTGGCCCCGGGCGAAATGGGCGAGGCGGTGATGACGGGGCTTTGCTCCCAGGCCCAGCCCTTCATCCGCTACCGCACCGGAGACATGGTGCGCATGAGCCCGGAAGCGGACAAGGACGGCCGCGGCCTCCATGTCATCGCCGAAGTCATGGGCCGGCAGACGGATTTCCTGGTTCGGGCCGACGGTACCATCATGCACGCCCTGGCCGGCATTTACGTGCTGCGTGCCGTGGACGGGGTAGGCGAGTTCAAGCTGATCCAGCACGACCGCCTGGACCTGGAGGTGCTGGTGGTGCCCAACGGCCGCTGGCAGTCAGATATGACGCAGGCCATCGAAGCCGGCCTGAAAAAGCGCCTGGGCGACGACGTTGTCATCCGCGTGCGGCTTTTGGATACCATTCCACCCGAAGCTTCCGGCAAGCACCGCTATGTGGTCAGCCATGTGCGCCTGGAAGCTGGTCTGGAGCATGCCGCCGGCCACCCGCCGCCCAAAGATTCACCTGATTAGCCACAAAGTTCAGCATGTCATTCCGGGGCCGCGAAGCGGAGCCCGGAATCCAGAAGAAACGTCCATAAAACCTCTGGATTCCGGGTTCTGCCCTGACGGGTAGTCCCGGAATGACGGTTCTTGGGGATCGCAGAGCTTGATGGCTAATCAGGAAGATTCAAGCGAACGACCCATTGAGCCGTAGTAATACAGAGCTCTCCATTGGGTAAACCCTGAACGTCTTGCAGCAAGGAACTGAATTGGACATCGCCAAACTCGTCGGCTTGCCCTTCCGCTATCAACCCTGGCGTCCCCGCCACCTGCGCCTGATCCTCGCGGACATCCCCAAGCCCGCCGTTCAGGAACAGCGTGACCACAGGACTCATCTCGCCGCCGCCATCGACTGGCTGTGCCGCGCCCAGGACGTGCGCGACGGCAAACCCGACGCCGGCGGTGTGGCCGCCGGCTGGAGTTTCGAGGACGGCTGGCTGCCCTCCTACCCCGAGACCACCGGCTACATCATCGAGACTTTCCTGGCCGCCGCGAAAATCCTCGACCGCCCCGAGTTGGTGGAACGGGCGCAGCGCATGATCGACTGGGAGCTCTCCCTCCAGGCCGCGGACGGCGCCTTTCCCGGCCACTTCGGCGAGCCGGGCTCGCACCCGGTGATCTTCAACCAGGGCCAGATCATGCACGGCCTGGTGGCGGGCTACACCCAGCTCGACCGCCAGGACTGCCTGGGGGCCATGGTGCGCGCCGGCCACTGGTTCCTCCTGCAGCAGGACGCCGACGGCTGCTTCCGCAAGTTCGAGCACAACGCCACGCCCCACGTCTACAACACCCGCGCCACCTGGGCCCTGCTCGCGGCCGGCCTGGTAGCCGGCGAGCAGGCCCTGGTGGAAGGCGCCCGCCGCAACCTGGACTGGGCGCTGACCCAGCAGACCGCATCCGGCTGGTATGCCACCAATGCTTTCGTGCCGCAGCGTTCCCCCTTCACCCACACCATCGCCTACGCCATCCGCGGCTTCCTGGAGTGCGGCGTGCTGCTGGACGAACCACGCTACATCGACTCTGCGCTCCAGGCCGGCCGGGGCATGGCCCGGGTCCAGCGCCAGGACGGCTGGCTGGCGGGCACTTACCGGGACGGCTGGGTGGCCGATGCGGGTTACGCCTGTCTCACCGGCATCGCCCAGATGAGCCTCAACTGGACGCGCATGGCCCAGGTCACCGGCGACGACGCCTTTCATGAATCCGCGCGTTCCGCCCTGGCCTACCTCAAGTCCACCCAGCGGCTGGAAGACGACGACCCCGCCGTGCGCGGCGGCATCGCCGGTTCCAGCCCCATCTGGGGCGACTATTCCCGCTTCGAATATCCCAACTGGGCCGCCAAGTTCTTCGCCGATGCCCTGATGATGGATATGCGGGACATCGCCATTCCGCTCGTGCCCTCGATACGCCAAGCGGTTGGACAAACCGCCTGAGCGCGCCTAGCATGCACACGAATTAAATAACTTATACACATCATGCGCACGAACATCGTTATTGACGACGAACTCATGAACAGCACCCTTCGCGCGACCGGCTTGAAGACCAAGCGGGAAGTGGTGGAGTTGGGCTTGCGCACTCTGTTGCGACTGCGTCAGCAGGAGGGCATCAAGCGCTACCGGGGCAAACTCGATTGGCAGGGAGACCTCGACGCGATGAGGACCGACCGGTGATCCTGGTGGATTCCAGCGTCTGGATCGACTACTTCCGTGGCGTGCTCTCGCCCCAGACCGACAGGCTGGATGCCCTGCTGGGAGCGGAGCCCCTCGCCACCGGCGACCTCAACCTCGCCGAGGTGCTGCAAGGCTTTGCCAGCGAGCGGGACTATCAGCAAGCCAAAACACTGATGACTTCGCTGGTCGTCGTCGACATCGCCGGCCAGACCATCGCCCTCCAGGCGGCGCGGAACTTCCGTACACTGCGCGCCCTGGGCGTCACCGTGCGCAAGACCATCGATACCCTGATCGCCACGCGCTGCATCGAGAGCCGACTGCCCCTGCTTTACAGCGACAGGGACTTCGATCCTTTCGTGCAACACCTGGGCCTAAAGTCCGCCCTTGTCGAAACCTGAGAGGTTGTAAATATATGTCGGCGCTCACCCATTCCGTCATTCCCGCGCAGGCGGGAATCCAGTTCGCAGGCCAGGCTTCCTTGAAAATCAATCAGATGAACAATCTGGATTCCCGCCTATGCGGGAATGATGGCCACGTTGACGGCAGCTTCCAAATAATTGACGGGTTCTGAGGCCATGCCGACATACCCTTACCGCGCGGAGCGGCACCGCGCATGAGCCAAGCCCAGCGCCTCCGCATCCTCTGCGGCCGCAGCCCCCGCCATCTTTTCGTTGCCAACGCGCTTTGCAAAGCTGCCGACGTGCCGGCCCTCGACCACCAGGGCCTCAAAGATAGCCAAGGATAGAAAGTTCCATGGCCTCAAGAATTCCTATTCCCAAAGATCAGATTGCCGCCATCTGCCGGCAATACCACGTCAGGAAACTTGCTTTGTTTGGCTCTGTGCTGCGCGCCGACTTCCGCCCAGACAGCGATGTGGACGTACTCATCGAATTCGAACCACACCATACGCCCGGATTTTTTGGCCTTGCACGTATCGAACGAGAACTTACAGAAATCATCGGAAGAACCGTTGATTTGCGAACGCCCGAAGATATCAGTAGATATTTTCGGCAGGCTGTACTGGAAAAGGCGGAAGTCCAGTATGAACAATGACGATTCAATCCGTCTCACGCACATGCTGGATGCTGCGCGCGAAGCAGTGGGGTTCTTCAAGGACATCGAGAAACGCCAACTCCACGAAAACCGAATGCTTCTGCTTGCCACGGTAAAGGAATTGGAAATCGTCGGCGAAGCGGCTGCGAGGATTACTTCCGAGACGCAGCAGCTTTGCCCGGAGATTCCGTGGGCAGACATCATTGGCATGCGTCACCGTCTTGTTCACGCCTATTTCGACATAGATACCGAAGTCGTTTGGCAAACGATTGCACGCGACATACCTCCCCTGATCCCGCTGCTGGAAGACTTGCTCGGCAAGTCAGCACAATCCGGAGGCACATCCTCATGAGACTCCATGATGATGGACATAAGCGTTCCTCGCCTACGCCGAGAACCACGACGCCATCCCCCTTTTCCAAAGGGGGAAGGAAGTAGCATGAGCAGCCAAGTGAACATACTCCGCGTCATGGTCCTCTGCGGCCGCAGCCCCCGCCATCTTTTCGTTGCCAACGCGCTCTGCAAAGCTGCCGACGTGCTGGCCATCGTCCAGGAAAGCGGCTCGGAGTTCTCCTGGAAGAAACTCGCCAGGACCCTGCGGCCGGACAATTTCGCCCGCAAGGCCTGGCGCTGGCTGCGGGACCGCCGGCGTTACACGGGCAACCGGGAAGGCCAGTTCTTCTTCGGCGACCAGCCCGCCCGCCTGGACCATCCCGAACTGGTGCGCGAATTCCCCCACATCAACCACCCGGACGTGGTCGGGCTGGCGCGGGAACTCAAGCCGGACATGCTCTGCGTGTTCGGCACCTCGCTCATCCGTGGCGATCTGCTCAAGGAAGGCCGCCTGGGCATCGCCAACCTGCACGGCGGCCTGTCGCCGGAATACCGGGGCGCGGACTGCACCTTCTGGGCCCTCTTCAACGGCGAGCCGGAAAAAGTAGGCTGCACCCTGCACTGGATCGACGCCGGCATCGACACTGGTCGCCTCATCGCCCACATCAGCCCGCAGATTCATGCCGACGATGACGAACTCAGCCTGTTCTGGCGTAGCGTCGAAACCAGCGCCGGGGCTTATGCCGAATTCCTGCGGCGCACCGCCGCGGGCGAACGCTTCGGCCAAAGCCAGCCGCACAAGGGCCGGCTCTACCAGGTCAAGCAACGCGGCCTGCGGCACGAACGCGTGGTGAACAAGCGCCTGGCAGAAGGTCTGCTCAAACCGCTCAAACTGGGCGCGCGCATTACCTGGTTCCGCGCCGACGCTCCCGGCATATGATTTCGCGCTCAACCACTCTGTCATTCCTGCGTAGGGAATCCAGGAATTTCAATGGGTTACAAAGTCTCTGGATCCCCGCTTTCACGGGGATGACCCTCGGTTTTTTTAGCCGTTCTGGAAATATTCACAGGCTCTGATCTCTCATGCGCGACCTATTCGTAGCCGCCGTCGTTTTCGGCCTTCTCCCCTGGGTACTGAGAAAGCCGCAGATCGGCATCTACCTGTGGTGCTGGATCAGCTACATGAACCCGCACCGGCTGGCCTGGGGCTTTGCATTCGACTTCCACTGGGCCTACACCATCTTCATTGCCACCATGGTCGGCCTGTTTTTCAGCAAGGAGCCCAAGCGCATCCTGTGGACGCGGGAAACCATCCTTATGCTGGTGCTGACGGGCTGGGCGCTGGTCACCACCTATTTCGCGTTCTTCCCGGATCTCGCCTGGGAGAGCTGGATCAAGTTCTTCAAGATCATGCTGATGACCTTCGTCACCCTCATCATCATCAACTGTCGGGAGCGCGTCCTCGGCATGGTCTGGATGATCGCCCTGTCGCTCGGTTTCTACGGCATCAAGGGCGGCATCTTCACCATCGTCAACGGGGGGGTGTACCGCGTGCAGGGGCCGAGCGGCTCCTTCATTGAAGGCAATAACGAAATGGCCCTGGCCCTGATCATGGTCGTGCCGCTGATTCGCTACCTGCACCTGCAGGAGCAACGCCACTGGCTGAAACTCGGCCTGGCCGGGGCCATGATCCTCACCACCATCGCCGCCATCGGCAGCCAGTCGCGCGGCGCCCTGGTGGCCATCATCGGCATGGCCGTGTTCCTCTGGCTGAAGAGCCGGCAGAAAGTCATGACCGCCCTCTACGTGGCACTGGCCGTGGGCGCCGTCGTGGCGATCATGCCGCAGGAATGGTACGACCGCATGCACACCACCACGGAATACAAGGAGGATGCCTCCGCCCTGGGCCGCATCAACGCCTGGCATACCGCCTTCAACGTGGCCAAGGACCGCGTCACCGGAGGCGGCATGGAAATGTTCCGGCCCTCGGTGTTCCGGGAGTACGCGCCCGAACCCTACCGCGTGCACGACGCCCACAGCGTGTACTTCGAGGTGATGGGCGAGCAGGGTTTCATCGGTTTCGGCCTGTTCATGGCGATCATGGGCTTCGCCTGGCTGCGCGGCAGCTCCATCATCCGCCGCACCAGGAAGATTCCAGAACTGAAGTGGGCGTACGATCTGGCCGCCATGGTCCAGGTCAGCATCGTCGGCT
>JBBIIR010000055.1:0-9722 GCA_037446455.1 Hydrogenophilales bacterium
GGCGGCCAGGCCGGCGAAGAACGGCCAGCCCAGATGCAGCTTCCAGCCGACCACGGCGAGCAGGCCCAGGGCCAGCGCGTAGCAGAGCATGACCGCGAGGACGTCGAAGCGGCCGAAGGTGATGGCGGAAGTCTTGATGCCGATCTTGAGATCGTCGGCGCGGTCCACCATGGCGTATTCGGTGTCGTAGGCGATGGCCCAGAACACGTTCGCCGCCATCAGCCACCAGGCGATGGGCGGCACCGCGTCGAGATGGGCGGCGAAGCTCATGGGGATGCCGAAGCCGAAGGCGATGCCGAGGTAGGCCTGGGGAATGGCGAAGAAGCGCTTGGTGAACGGGTAGGAGGCGGCCAGGAAGGCGGCGGCGAAGGAGAGCTGGATGAGCAGGACGTTGCCCAGCGGCAGGATCAGCAGAAATGCCAGCAGGGCCAGCGTCGCCGCCAGGATCAGCGCCTCCTTCTCGCTCACCCGGCCGGCGGTGAGCGGGCGATTCTTCGTGCGTTCCACGTGCCGGTCGAAGTTGCGGTCGGCGTAGTCGTTGATGACGCAGCCGGCGGAGCGCATCAGCACCACGCCCAGGGCGAATATCCAGAACACCATGGGGTCCGGCGCGCCGGCGCTGGACAGCCACAGCCCCCACAGGGTGGGCCAGGCCAGCAGCAGGATGCCGATGGGCTTGTCCAGCCGCATCAGCTTTTCGTATTCGGTGAGGCGGTCGCGCAGGTTCATCGCAGCAGCAGGGTCTCGGGCAGGAAGACTTCGGTGACCAGGATGGGATGCTCCTCCAGGGTGAAGCGGGAGCGCCTCGCCCACAGCGCGCGCGGCGCTTCGGCGAGATGGCGGACGGCGCCGCGATAGAGCGGGTGGCGCCGATCCAACCGCTTGTATTCCAGGGTATGGCGGCCGACGCGGGGATTGCTGAACAGCGCCTCGCCCAGGGGGCGGTTGCCCAGCCCGGTCAGCGCCGCCCACGGGCCGGCCAGGCCGCTGAACGGAATCACGCTGTGGGCGAACACCAGGGGGCTGTCGGCGTTCATCAGCAGCACCTCGCGGATTACCGCGTTGCGCCCCGGCGCCAGGCCCAGGGCGGCAAATTCGTCGCGGTGCGGCATGGCCGTGCCCTGAACCAGTCGCCGCACCCGAAAGGCGGGCGCCAGGCGCCGCAGGCGCCGGGTCAGGGAGCCGTGGTCGGTGAGCCAGTGCCGCCAGGGGCCCGCCAGCCAGGCTGAATCCAGCCACTCCGTCGTCATGCCGGTATCGTCGCGAAAAAGAGAGATTATGCCCGCAGGTAGTCGAGGCCGCGCGGCAGCCAGCGTTGTAGATGGCGATGGACGGCATCCATGTCGCGGGCCAACAGGTCTTCCGCCGCCGCGCGCGCCATCTCCAGCAGGTCCACATCCATCTCCAGATCGGCGAAGCGCAGCATGGGCACGCCGCTCTGGCGGGCGCCCAGGAATTCGCCGGGGCCGCGCAGCCGCAGATCCTCGCGGGCGATGGCGAAGCCGTCGGTGTGGTCCTTGATGACGCGCAGGCGCTGTTTGGCGGTGCCCGACAGGGGCTCGCCGTACAGCAGCACGCAGGTGGATTCGCGCTCGCCGCGGCCGACGCGGCCGCGCAACTGGTGCAACTGGGCGAGGCCGTAGCGCTCGGCGTGCTCGATCACCATGAGGCCGGCGTTGGGCACGTCGACGCCCACTTCGATGACCGTGGTGGCCACCAGCAGATGCAGTTCGCCGGCCTTGAACGCGGCCATCACCGCGGCCTTTTCCTCCGCCTTCATGCGCCCGTGCAGCAGGCCGATGGCCAGTTCCGGCAGCAGGGCGGAAAGCTCCGCATGGCTTTCCTGGGCCGCGCGCAGTTGCAGCTTTTCCGATTCCTCGACCAGGGGACAGACCCAGTAGGCCTGGCCGCCGGCCCGGCAGTAGTCGAGCAGGCGCGCCACCACCTCGTCGCGGCGGGCGTGGGATACCACCTTGGTGGTGATGGGCGTGCGTCCCGGCGGCAGTGCGTCGATGACGGAGACGTCGAGGTCGGCGTAGTAGCTCATCGCCAGGGAGCGCGGGATGGGGGTGGCGGACATCATCAGCAGGTGGGGGGTGAGGTCGCCGGCGCTGGCGGAGAGTTGTCCTTTCTCCCGCAGGGCGAGGCGTTGGGCGACGCCGAAGCGGTGCTGTTCGTCGACGATGGCCAGGGCGAGGTCGCGGAACACCACGCCGGCCTGGAACAGGGCGTGGGTGCCCACCGCGACGCGGGCGCGGCCCTCGGCGAGGTCGGCGAGGCCCTGCCGTTTCGCCTTGCCCTTGCTGGCGGCGCTGAGCGAGAGCACGGGCAGGCCGAGGGGCTCCAGCCATTCGCGGAACTTGAGGAAGAGCTGCTCGGCGAGGATTTCCGTCGGCGCCATCACCGCCACCTGGGCGCCCGCGGCCAGGGCCGGCAGCGTGGCGAGGACCGCGACCAGGGTCTTGCCGCTGCCGACGTCACCCTGCAGCAGGCGGTTCATCGGGTGGGGGCGGGCCAGATCCCGGCGGATTTCGTCGACGGCGCGGGCCTGGGCGGCGGTGAGACGGAAGGGCAGGGCGGCCAGCAGGCGCTCACCGAGCCCGCCGTCGCCGGCCAGGGGACGGGCGGCGTGTTCGTGACGCCGGCGGGCGGCCAGGCGCAGGGAGAGTTGTTGGGCGAGCAATTCGTCGAACTTGATCCGGCGCCAGGCCGGGTCCCGCCTGTCCTCGAGCAGGTTCGGATCGGCGGCGGCCGGCGGTGTGTGCAGGTGTTCGAGGGCGGCGCGGAAGGCGGGCAGGCCCAGCCGCTCGAGCAGACCCGGCGGCAGGCTGTCGTCGAGGTCCGCGTCGCCCAGGACGGCGGCGACCGCCTTGCGCATGGCGTGCTGGGACAGGCCGGCGACAGTGGGATAGACCGGCGTCAGGCGGTCCGGCAGAGGGGTGGCGTCGCCGACCACGCGCAGGGCCGGGTGCACCATCTCGGCGCCGAAGAAGCCGGGGCGCACCTCGCCCAGCAGGCGAACGCGCACGCCGGGCCGCAACTGGGCGACCTGGCCGGGATAGAAATGCAGCAGGCGGAAGAACAGGCTGTGGCCGTTCTCCTCGACCTCGGCCACCAGTTGGCGGCGCGGCCGCGTCTGCACCTCGGCGTGGCGTACCCGGCCCTCCACCTGCACAGGGCTGCCGGGGCGGGCTTCCGCCAGAGGGGTCAGGCGGGTCTCGTCGATATAGCGCAGGGGCAGGTGCAGGATCAGGTCCTGGACCTGTGCCAAGCCAAGCCGATGGGCGACCGCATCGGCGGATGGCGCGCCGGCCATGGGGGTCAGCTTGCCTGGGTAGTCGCTGGGAAGCGGGCCGGGCGCGGTTCAGCCCAGCACCAGGACGGCGTCCGCCTCGACCTCTGCGCCCCTGGGCAGCGAGGCGACGCCCACCGCGGCGCGGGCGGGGTAGGGCTGGCTGAAGTACTGGGCCATGATTTCGTTGACCCTGCAGAAATGCGACAGGTCGGTGAGATAGAGGTTCAGCTTCACCACGTCGGCAAGGCCGCCGCCCGCCGCCGTTGCGACCGCGCGCAGGTTCCTGAACACCTGATGAATTTGCGCATCGACGCCTTGCACCAGTTCCATGCTGGTGGGGTCGAGGCCGATCTGGCCGGAGAGATAGACCGTGTCGCCGACCTTCACGGCCTGGGAATAGGCGCCGATGGCCTGGGGCGCGTCGGCGGTGGAGATGATGGTCTTGTGCACGCTGGCTCCGTCCTGTGTGGGTAATGCCGCGCCGCGCCGGAACCGCGTTGAATCGATACGTCCGCGGTTTACAATGCGCGACCCAGTGGAAGCGTGGCCGAGCGGTTTAAGGCACCGGTCTTGAAAACCGGCGAGGGGCGACCCTCCGTGAGTTCGAATCTCACCGCTTCCGCCAGGCTTCGCCGCGTCAGTCTAACGTCTCGACGCTGTACCGCAAGAGCGGGCGAAAAAAACGCGGGCAGCGCCCGCGTTGTCATTGCGACCCACGGCTCAGAGCCTGTGAATTTTTCCAGAACAGCTACAAAACCGGGCGTCATCCCCGCGAAAGCGGGGATCCAGTGGCTTTCTAACCCGTTGAAATTCCTGGATTCCCGCCCCCCGCTTTCGCGGGGGCAGGCATGCGGGAACGATGGTTTTCTTGGGGGCTGGCATTTTTTCACAGCATCTCAGAGGCTCAGCACCCATTTTGCGAGGGCGGCGGCGTCGGCCTGGGCCTTGGGCTGCGGCGGCATCGGCACCTTGCCGTACTTGTTCTTGCTGCCCTTGACGATGGCTTCGACGAGGACCTTTTCGGCGTCCTTCTGTCCCTTGTTCTTGGCGGCCATGTCCTTCCAGGTCGGTCCCATCATCTTCTTGTCCATGGCGTGGCAGGTGTTGCATTTGTGCTTGGCGGCCAGGTCGGCGCTGGCGAGGGCGGCGCCGGAAATGCCGAGGGCGGCGGCAAGGGCGAGGGCGGTCAGGGTTTTCATGGTGTTCCTTCCATTGTGGGTGAGTGAATCGAGAAGCCTAGGGTATATAAGAATGCGCTGATGGGGTAATGACGAAGGTCAATCCCGGCGGAACTCTTACCACCGCACCACGTGGACGTTGTTCAGCCCCCGGCCGAGAAAGCGTTCGCCGATGGTCTGGAAGCGCAGGGGTACGTCGGTGACCCAGAAATGGTAGGTCGGCGGGGTCCGCTCCGGGTTGCTCAGGTCGCGCCGGGCGAGCAGGGCGGCGGTCTGTTCCGCCATGGCCTCGGCGGAGTCGACCAGGGCCACATCGGGGCCGACCACATCGCGCAGGAGCGGCTTCAGCAGGGGGTAGTGGGTGCAGCCCAGCACCAGGCTGTCGACGTTTTCGGCCAGCACCGGCTTCAGGTATTCCTGGGCGGTGAGGCGGGTGACCGGGTGATCCAGCCAGCCTTCCTCCACCAGGGGCACGAACAGGGCGCAGGCCTGCGAGGTGAGGCGCGCTTCCGGGTCGATGCCGTGGATGGCGCGGGCATAGGCGTTGCTGTTGATGGTGGTGGGGGTGCCGATGACGCCGATGCGCTTGCTCCGGCTGGCGGCCAGGGCCGCTACCGCGCCGGCATCGATGACGTCCAGTACCGGCGTCGGCGAGAGGTCGCGCACCCCTTGCGCGGCCACGGCGGCCATGGTGTTGCAGGCGATGATGAGCAGCTTGACCCGCTTCTCCAGCAGGAATTCGGCGATCTGCGTGGTGTAGTGGGCGATGGTCTGCACCGACTTGACGCCGTAGGGCACGCGCGCGGTATCGCCGAAATAATGGATGGATTCGAAGGGCAGCCGCTCCATGAGGGCGCGCACCACGGTGAGGCCGCCGACGCCGGAGTCGAACACGCCGATGGCACCGCGGGGGTCGAGATGTTCGCTCATGCTTGGCCGTGTTGTCGGGAAAGCGCCCATTGTAAATGCTCGCGCACCAGGGCCGAGGCATGGTCGGCGCGGGCTTCCAGGGCGCGCACCACGGCGGCGGAGGGCGGCGCGTTGCCCAGCGCCACGGCCAGGTTTCGCAGCCAGCGTTCATGACCGATGCGGCGGATGGCCGAGCCCGCGAATCGGGCCAGGAATTCCGCCTCGCTCCAGGCGAACAGTTGCACCAGGCTGACGGTGTCGAGGCCGTTGCGGGGCTGGAAATCGGGCATTCCGGCGGGGCGGGCGAAGCGGTTCCAGGGGCAGGCCAGTTGGCAGTCGTCGCAGCCGTAGACGCGGTTGCCCAGGAGAGGCCGCAACTCCAGCGGAATCGCACCCTGGTGCTCGATGGTGAGATAGGAGATGCAGCGGCGGGCATCCAGCAGATAAGGGGCCAGGATGGCGCGGGTGGGGCAGATGTCGATGCAGGCCTGGCAACTGCCGCAGTGGCCGCTCTCGGGAGGATCGGGCGGGAAGGGCAGGTCGGTGTAGAGCTCGCCCAGGAAGCACCAGGAGCCCTGCCGGGTCAGCAGCAGGGTGTGCTTGCCCTTCCAGCCCAGGCCGGCATTCGCGGCCAGCGCCACTTCCATGACCGGCGCGCTGTCGGCGAAGGGGCGCTGGGCGAAGGGGCCGGTCGCTTCGGCGATGCGCTCCGCCAGTTTGCGCAGACGCTCGCGCATCGGCTTGTGGTAATCGCGGCCCAGCGCGTAGCGGGAGACATAGGCGCGTTCGCCGTCGGCGAGATTGGTCCATGCATCGGCGGCCTCGGGCAGGTAGTCGAGGCGGGCGCTGATGGCGCTCAGGGTGCCCGGCACCAGTTCGGCGGGCCGGGCGCGGGTCGCGCCGTGGCGCGCCATATAATCCATGTCGCCGTGATAGCCCGAGGCCAGCCAGTGCAGCAGCCCTTGTTCCGCTTCCGCCAGTGCGACGGACGCGAAGCCCACCGACGACAGGCCGAGTTCGCGTCCCCAGGCGCGGATGGCGGGTTTCAGGGCTTCCAGTTGGGCGGGGCCGGGCTTCTGCGACATCGCTGGATGATAGCGTGAGCGCCGTCTTCCGCCTGGACCTGCCCGACGAAGCCGCCACCCTGGCCCTGGGCGCCCGCCTGGCCCGTGTCCTGGCGCCCGGCCTGGCGATCTGGCTGCGCGGCGACCTGGGGGCGGGCAAGACCACGCTGACGCGCGGCCTGTTGCGGGAACTGGGTTTTGCTGGACGCGTCAAGAGTCCGACCTATACTCTGGTTGAACTTTATGGTTTTCCGAGGTTTAATCTCTATCACTTTGATTTGTATCGCTTTGCAGACCCGGATGAATGGGAAGACGCGGGCTTCCGCGAATACTTCAATCCTGGCAGTGTCTGCCTGGTGGAATGGCCGGACAAAGGCGGTGGCCTGTTGCCCGCGCCGGATGTGGTGCTTGTTCTGGACTTTTGCGGGGGAACGGATGGTCGCTCGGTGCGCATCGAGGGGTACACGGAGGCCGGCGCGGCATGCATCGCTCGGCTGAACGCTTCGCCGGCCTGATCCTCGGCCTGCTCCTGCTGTGCGCCGGGGTGGTCCAGGCCGCCAGCGTCAAGGCCACGCGTCTGTGGCCGTCGCCGGAGTACAGCCGCATCACCGTGGAGGCGGACGCGGCCATCGCTTTCAAGCATTTCAGTCTGGCCAACCCCAACAGGCTGGTCGTCGACCTCGAGGGGGTCAATCCGGAAGCCGCCCTCACCGACATCAGCTCGAAGGTGGTGGCGCAGGACGCCTATATCGCCGGCATCCGCGTGGCCCTCAACCGGCCGGGCGTGACGCGCCTGGTGGTGGAGCTGAAGACCGAGGCGCGGCCGCAGGTGTTCACTCTCAAACCCACGGGCGATTACGGCCACAGGCTGGTGATCGACCTGTATCCCGCCTCCGCCGCAACCCTGGAAAGCCTGGTGGAGAACGCCATCGGCCGGGCCGAACGCAAGGCCGACGCGAGGACTTCCGCTGACAAGCCGGCGCAGGCCGCGGGCGCCGCCCGGGATGCGCGCGGCAACGCCGCCGCCAGGGCCGCCCAGCCGGACTACGTGCGGCTCATCACCATCGCCATCGATCCCGGCCATGGCGGCGAGGACCCCGGCGCCATCGGCGCGAACGGTACGCGCGAGAAGGACATCACCCTGTCCATCGGCCGCCGCCTCAAGGGCATGATCGACAAGACCGAGAACATGCGCGCCTACCTGACCCGCGACGGCGACTATTTCCTGCCCCTGCACGAGCGCGTCAACCGGGCGCGCAAGGTGCAGGCCGACCTGTTCGTGTCGGTGCACGCCGACGCCTTCATCAAGCCGCACGCGCGCGGCTCCTCGGTGTTCGCGCTGTCGGAGAAGGGCGCCACCTCGGCGGCGGCGCGCTGGCTGGCGCAGCGGGAGAACGATGCCGACCTGATCGGCGGCGTCAACGTCGCGGTGAACGACGTCTACCTGAAGCAGACCCTCATCGACCTCTCGCAGACCGCGCAGATCGCCGACAGCCTGCGCGTGGGCAAGGCGGTGCTGGAGGAACTGGGCGGCATCAACCGGCTGCACAAGCCGCACGTGGAGCAGGCCGGCTTCGCCGTGCTGAAGGCGCCGGACATTCCCTCCATCCTGGTGGAGACCGCCTTCATCTCCAACCCGGAGGAGGAGAAGCGCCTCAACGACGAGGCCTACCAGGACCAGATGGCGCGCGCCATCGTCAACGGCATCAAGCGTTACTTCGAGAAGAATCCGCCCCTCGCCCGCAACAGGGTCGCGCAGAACTTGTGAAGCGCTTTCAACCGGAGGTGCGTGTCCGCGCGCGGCTCCATTACCATGCGGGTTCCGCCTGACGATCCGCAAGCGTGGAAACCTACCGCATTCCCCTCGACGCCATAGGCATGGCCAGCACCTCCCCGGAGCCGGGCGAACCGCCCGGAGCCGGCGGGGAGGGCGGCGATCGCCTGCCGGTCATCGAGGTGCTGGCGGAAATCGCCAGCAGCATGAGCGCGGAAGCCGACACCGAACAGATGCTGATGCGCTTCCTGGAAATCATGGTGCGCATTTCCAGGGCCAAGGCCGGCGCGGTGCGCGTGCTCACCGCCGACGGCGCCCACCTGCGCATGGTGGGCTCCATCGGACTTTCCCCCGCGCTGGTGGAAAAGGAGCGCTACGTGCCGCTGGAATGCGGCATCTGCGGCAAGGCCACGCTCACCCAGTCCTCGCAAAGCGAAAGCGTCATGGAGGTGTGTCAGAAACAGGTGCGCCACATCTATTTCGCCCAGCATTGCAGCACGGTGTATGCCGTGCCCCTGCGCTACAAGGGCAAGGTGATGGGGGTGTACAACATCTTCCTGGACCACCCCGAGCCCCTGCCGCGGGACATCCGCACCCTCTTCAACTCGATCAGCGAACACCTCGGCATGGCCCTCGAGAACACCCGCCTGACGCGCGAGAACATGCGCATCTCGCTGATGAACGAGCGCACCATGCTGGCCAACCAGATCCACGATTCCCTGGCGCAGACCCTGGCCTACGCGAAGATGCGCCTGTCGGTGCTCAACGAGGCCTTCGCCGACGGCGATCAGGATCGCGCCAACCGCTACCTGGGCGACGTCGAGGAGGCGGTGGACATGGCGTACTCCGAACTGCGCAATCTCATCACCCAGTTCCGCGACCGCATCGATCCGCGCGGCCTGGTGCCGGCCCTGCAGGAGATGGCGGAGAGCTTCAGCAAGAAGGCCAACGCCGACGTCGACTTCCTCAACGTGGCGCAGGACGTGGTGCTCACCCCCGAGGAGGAAATCCAGGTTTTCCACATCATCCAGGAAGCGCTCTACAACATCTGCAAGCACTCCCGCGCCCGCCACGTGGTGGTGACCCTGGACCTGCACGAAAAGCAGTACGTGGTGAACGTGGCGGACGACGGTGTGGGTCTGGCTTCCCACGCCACCACCGACATGGGCAAGAGTTTCGGTCTCACCATCATGCGCGAACGCGCCGCCAAGCTGGGCGGGCGCCTCACCATCGAAAGCCGGCCGGCGGGCGGCACCATCGTCCGGCTCATCTTCCCGGCCCGCCAGGGCATCGAGGAGAAATCTTGAGCCGATTGAGCATCGTCCTGGTGGACGACCACACCCTGTTCCGCAAGGGCCTGGCCGAACTCCTGGAAAGCCAGGGTGCGGTCAATGTCTCCGCCATCACCGGCAACCCGGCCGAAGTCTCCGATCTGCTGCGGGAGAAGACGCCGGATGTGCTGATCCTCGATCTCAACATCGGCGGCACCGACGGCATCCAGG
>JBBIIR010000056.1:0-9702 GCA_037446455.1 Hydrogenophilales bacterium
CATGGAGATCGCCCTGCTGCCGATGATCGAGTCGGCCTTCAATCCGCAGGCGCTGTCGCCGATGAAAGCCTCCGGCATCTGGCAGTTCATCCCCTCCACCGGCCGCATTTACGGACTCGAGCAGAACGCCTGGTACGACGGCCGCCGCGACGTGCTGAAAGCGACCGACGCCGCCCTCGACTACCTGCAGACCCTCTACCGCATGTTCGGCGACTGGGAACTGGCCCTGGCCGCCTACAACTGCGGCGAGGGCTGTGTCGCCCGCGCGCTCGGACGCGGCCAGGGCAAAGGCTATGCCAGCCTGCGCCTGCCCAACGAGACGCGTAATTACGTACCCAAGCTGGTCGCCGTGCGCAACGTCATCCGCGATCCGGGACGTTTCGGCGTCAGTCTGCAAGCCATCGCCGACGAGGCGTATTTCATGCAGGTCACCCTGGACCACCCGATGACCGCGCAGAAGGCGGCGAAACTGGCGGAAATGAACCTCGACGAATTTCTCGCCCTCAACCCGGCCTTCCAGCGCCGGGTGATCTACGCCGACAGCCAAAGCACGCTGCTGCTGCCCGTCGACCGGGTGGAAGCGTTCCAGTTCAACGCCAGCCGCCAGGAAGAGCACAAGCGCCTGCAAACCTATCAGGCGCGGCGCGGCGAAAGCGTCGGCTCCATCGCGCAGCGCTTCGGCGTCTCCCTGGACTGGATGAAGGAACACAATCCCATCAAGCTGCACGGCGGCAAGTTGGCCAGCGCCCAGACTCTGGTGGTGCCGTCCGCCGGCCAACCAGCGAGCCGCGTGGCCTCGGCGGAAAGCATCCCCTCCAGGACGCAACAGACCAGGACTCCGGCCAGACCGGTCATGCGCACCCACACCGTGCGCAAGGGCGATACCCTGTCGCGGGTGGCCAGGCACTACAACGTGAAGGTGGCCGACATCCGCCGCTGGAACCAAAACGCCGAGCCGCTGATGCCCGGCAGCACCCTGGAAATCCCCGCCCGGCCCAGCTGACGCGAATGACGCGCATCGACTTCTCGATGCCCCCCCTCTCCCGCAGGCGGGAGAGGGGCCGGGGGTGAGGGCGCTCGCAAAGTATGAGACGCGCGAGGTAAGCACACCCCCTCACCCTGCCCTCTCCCGCAGGCGGGAGAGGGTGCTGACGCATAACGTCTTGCGCTCATGCAATTGAGATCCCTGTTTCAGCCGGAGAGGCTCAGTGCCGGCCCGGCGCCGAGTCGAGCAGCAGCCGCGTGTAATCGTTTTGCGGCCGGTTGAAGATCCGCTCCGCGCTGCCGCTTTCCACAATCCTGCCCTCCCGCATCACCGCCACCCGGTCCGCCAGATAGCCGACCACCGACAGGTTGTGGCTGATGAACAGATAGGCCAGGCCGTGCTCGCGGCGCAGGTCGGCGAGCAGGTTGAGGATCTGCGCCTGCACCGACACGTCGAGGGCGCTGGTGGGTTCGTCGAGGATCAACAGCTGCGGGTTCACCGCCAGGGCGCGGGCGATGGCGATGCGCTGACGCTGGCCGCCGGAGAACTCGTGCGGGTAGCGGCCGGCGGCGTCGGTGGGCAGGCCCACCTGGTCGAGCAGATCGATGGCGCGCCGAGCCCGCGCGCCGCGGTCCAGCTCCGTCAGCAGCGCCGTCATGCCCTCCTCGAGAATGTCGCCCACCCGCATGCGCGGATTGAGCGAGGAGAACGGGTCCTGGAACACGATCTGCATCCGCGCCCGCTTGCGGCGCAAGGCCTCGCCCGTCAGGCCGGCCAGGGATTCCCCGAACAGGCTGACCGTGCCGGCACTGGGCTCGATGAGGCGCAGCACCGCCCGCGCCAGCGTGGTCTTGCCGCAACCGGACTCGCCCACCAAAGCCAGGGTCTCGCCGGCGGCCAGCGCAAGGCTGACACCGTCCACCGCCTTGACGTGGCCGACCGTGCGTTTCAGCAGGCCCTTGCGGATGGGGAAGTGGACGGCGAGGTCGGAGATTTCGAGAACCTGGGGTCCTCCCCCCCCTGTCGTAAAGCCCCCGTCAGGGGATAAAGGGGGCTGGGGGAGATTTTCAACGGCATTCCCCTCGGCACGGCCTGGAATCCCGCCCGCCCCCCCCGTTGCAAAGGGAGGAATCGTGGCGGCATCGGCCAGGTGGCAGCGCGCGAAGTGACCGGGCGCCGCTTCATGGAAAGCGGGGATCTCCACCCGGCAGCGCCGAAACACCGCGGGGCAGCGCTCGGCGAAGCGACAGCCGCTGAACACCGCGTCGGCTGCCGGCACCTTGCCCGGCAGGCTGTCCAGGCGCTCGCCGCGCCGGTCCAGGCGGGGCAGCACGGCGAACAGCTTTTGCGTGTAGGGATGGCGCGGCGCGGCATACAGGCCGGCGCTGGGCGCCCATTCGACGATCTGCCCGGCGTACATCACCGCCACCCGGTCGTTCGTGCCCAGGGTCATTTCACGCGCCACGTCGAGATCGTGGGTGATGAGCAGCAGGCCCATGCCGCGCGTCGACCGCAGGTCCTTCAACAGATCGAGGATCTGCGCCTGCACGGTGACGTCGAGGGCGGTGGTGGGTTCGTCGGCGATCAGCACCTCCGGTTCGCCCGCCAACATCATGGCGATCAGCGCGCGCTGGCGCTGGCCGCCGGAGAGCTGGAAGGGATAGGCATCGAGCCGCTCCGAGGGCAGGCCCACCGCCGCCAGCAGGCGGCCGGCCTCGGCGCGGGCCGCCGCGCCGGCCAGGCCGCGATGCGCGGCGAGGGCTTCGCCGATCTGCTCGGCGACGCTCATGACCGGGTTCAGGCTGGTCTGCGGCTCCTGGAAAATCATGGCGAGGCGGCCGCCGCGCACCCGGCCCATGGCCGTCTCGCTCATGGCGAACAGATCCTCGTCCGCCAGTCGCGCCGTGCCCGCCGTCACCCGCCCGCCCTCCGGCAGCAGGCGCATGAGGGCCAGCGCGGTCATCGACTTGCCGCAGCCGGACTCGCCCAGCAGGGCCACGCACTGGTCGGCGCCGACGGCGAAAGCGACGCCGTCCACCGGCGCCAGGGCGCCGATTTCGACGCGCAGGTCGGTGACCCGCAAACCCTGCCTGGCGGCGTTCACCGGCGTCCTCCCGTTCTCGGATCGAGGGCGTCGCGCACCTGGTCGGCGAACAGGTTGGCCGCCAGCACCAGCACGAACATGAACAGGAAAGCGGCGACCAGTTGCCACCACACCACGGGTTCGCGCGCGAGTTCCAGGCGGGCGCCGTTGATCATGTTGCCGAAGCTGATCATGGCAGGGTCGACGCCGACACCGACGTAGGACAGCACCGCCTCCGCCAGCACCAGGCCGGAAAAGTCGATGACCACGGTGATGAGCACCAGGTGCATGACGTTGGGCAGCAGGTGGCGCGCCAGGATGCGCGCCCGCGAAACGCCGAAGGCGCGCGCCGCCTGCACGAACTCCAGTTCGCGCAGCTTCAGGGTCTCGGCGCGCAGCAGCCGGGCCAGGCCGGTCCAGCCGGTCAGGCCGAGAATGCCGCACAAGGCGAGCAGGCGCATGTCGGCGCGGGCGGCGGCGGTGTCGAACAGTTCCGGATGCGCCTCGATCTGCACCTGCACCACCAGCACCGCGGCGGCGATGAGCAGCACGCCCGGGATGGAGTTGAGGGTGGTGTAGAGATACTGGATGACGTCGTCCACAAGGCCGCCGAAATAGCCCGCGGCGATGCCCAGGCCGATGGCCAGCGGCAGCACCACCAGGGTGGTGAGGGTGCCGATGAGCAGGCCGGTGCGCACGGATTTCAGGGAGAGATAGAGCACGTCCTGGCCCACCTTGTCGGTGCCGAGCACGTGGTAGTGGGGAGCCAGGGCGACGAGCAGGCCGCCGAGGACGAGGATGAACAGCAGGGTCGTGGACAGCGTGCGGTGCGATCTCCCCCTCTGCCAAAGGGGAAAGACAAGCAAAGCCCAACAAACCATGCCACCCAGCACCCCCAGCCCACCCCGCTTGAGCACATCCGGCCAGAACTCCGTGTCGGGATCCGCCAGATGCGCGCCGCCATGCTTCAGCCGCGGGTAGTCGCGCAGCTCGCGGCCGTCCGGCCCGGTCATCGTCTCCTTGGCGTAGAGATGGGCGGCGAAGGGCGCCGAATAGGTCTTCTCCACGTTCTCCCGCAGCGGCGTCAGCAGCTTGTCGAGCACCGACTTCACCTCGCCGCTGTACTGGGCCGCCCTGCCCGGCTCGTCCGGCAGGCGCTCGACGTAATGCAGGGAATCCAGCAGTCCGATGCCGACATAGACCGCCAGGATCAGCGCCGTGGCGGCACCCATGCGGCTGGCCAGGACCTGGCGCAGGGGCGCGCGGAAGGTCTCGTTGTGGCGCAGCAGCCAGACGCCGGCCGCCACCACCGCCAGCAGCAGCAGGATGAGGGCGTCGGACCAGAGCAGGACGGGCTTCATCTTAGGATCATCATTCCAGCCTCACCCGCGGGTCCACCAGCGTGTAGGAAATGTCCGTCAGCACCAGGCCGATGATGTACAGCAGCGAGCCGAGGAACACCATGGAGCGGACGATGGCGAAGTCCTGCGCCTGGATGGCGTCGATGGTGTAGCTGCCGAGGCCGGGGATGCCGAAGAAGGACTCGATGATGAGGCTGCCCAGGAACAGGCGCGGGATCACCACCACCACGCCGGTGAGGATGGGGATCATCGCGTTGCCGAGCACGTGGCGGAACAGCACGCGCAGTTCCGAAAGTCCCTTGGCGCGGGCGGTGCGCACGTAGTCCTTGCCGATCTCCTCGATGAACAGGGCGCGGTAGAAGCGGGCCGAATCGCCGATGCCGGCGACCAGGCTGACCAGCACCGGCATGAGCAGGAACTTCCAGGCGTCGAGGCCGGGCTGGTAGCCGGAAATGGGAAACCAGTGCCAGAGCTTGCCCATGACGTACTGGCCGGCGATGACGTAGAACAGGCCGGAGATGGACATCAGGGCGACGCACAGGATCACGCCGGCGGTGTCCAGCCGGGTCCCGCGGAAGAACACCAGCAGCAGGGCGAAACTGATGTAGGCGAGCAACCCCACCAGGAAGGTGGGCAGGGCGATGGCGAGGGACGGCCACATGCGCGTCTTGATCTCGCGGGCGATGTCGCGGCCGTCGTCGGCGGGGCCGAAATCCAGCACGAACAGCTTCAGCGACTTCTCCACGAACAGGGTGTCGCCGGCCTTCGCCGCGCCCTCCGCGGCGGCGTTGAAGAACAGGGGCTTGTCGTAGCCGTGCTCGCGCTTCCAGCCTTCGATGGCCTCCGGGGTGACGTGCTTGGCGCCCAGATGGATGCGCGCCATGTCGTCCGGCGTGTTGACCATGAAGAACAGGGCGAAGGTCAGCAGGTTCACCCCCAGCAGGATGGGCACGGCGTAGAGCAGGCGGCGGACGATGTAATTAAGCATGCGCCGTCGCCTTCTGCCGCCGCCGGTAGGTCGCCACCGCCGGCCCGATCATGGCCGCCAGCAGCGCCGCCGTCACCGCCACCGGCCACAGTACCGGGCGATTCCATTTCGCCTGGTAGGCGGCGCGGGCGACGGGATCCACGCGCCGGTACTTGAGCAGGTTGTGGCTCATGAGATTGGGTTTGACGTTCTTCACCCAGCCGTGGCGCAGGCCGAAGCTCTTGGGATGGAAGGCGAAGATCCAGGGCGCGTCCTCCCGGGCGATGTTCACCATCTGGTCGATCACCGCCTGGCGCTGCGGGCTGTTATCCATGTCCTTCATGCGCTCGAACAGGCGGTCGAACTCCGGGTTCTGGTAATTCGCCGCGTTCTCGCCGCCCGTGCCCACTTTCCTGTGGGGTCCGTACAACAGGAACAGGAAGTTCTCCGGGTCCGGGTAGTCGGCGTTCCAGCCCCATTCGAAGATCTGCGCGCTGCCCTTGCGCATCTTGTCCTGGAAGCGGTTGTAGTCGGTGGCGCGCACCACCAGCTGGATGTCCAGCTTGGCGAACTGCTTGCGGAACCAGTCCATGCGGCTCTTCGCCTCGGGACCGCTGGCGGCGGTGTCGAAATACAGGGTCAGGGGCTGGCCGGTCCTCGCATCGCGGCCGTTGGGGTAACCGGCCTCGGCCAGGAGTTTTTTCGCCTCCTCCAGCGGGCGCCGCTTGAACTTGGCGCAGTCGCCCGCCGCCCGTGACTCCCCCCTTTCATAAAGGGGGGGTGGGGGGGATTTCAATGCCGCTTGCGCGGCTGCCGTCGTTGCTAAATCCCCCCTGCCCCCCTTTGATAAAGGGGGAAAAACCCCGGTCCCGCAATCCACCCTGAATACCACCGGATTGACCCCCTCGATGCCCTCCCGATAGCCGAATATCCCGGGCGGGATCGGTCCCTGCCCGAGCAGCCCGCGGCCGTTGAGGAAGATGGAAATGAACTCCTCGTAGTCGATGGCGATGGACAGGGCCTGCCGCAGCTTGCGCGCGGGTTCGGAGAGGCCGCCGACCACCGGATCCAGCATGTTGAAGCCCATGTAGCTCAAGGTGGGCCGCGCCGCGGTGGCCAACTGGATGCCGCGCTCGCGCATGTCCGGCGTGAGGTCCGGCTGGCCGTCGGCGTTCATGCGGATGGCCTGGTCGAAACTGTCGGAGGTGATGCCGGAGGCGTCGTAATAACCTTGCAGGAATTTGTTCCAGTAGGGCACGTCCTCCTTCTCCAGGGAGTACACCACCCTGTCCACCATGGGCAGGCGCTTGCCGGCGTCCGCCAGCAAGCCGGCCTCGCGGTCGCCGGGCGCGCCTTCGGCGGGATAGAAATCCTCGCGGTAATTCGGGTTGCGCTCCAGGCGCATGACGCGGTTGGGTTCGTTCTCGGCCAGGTAGTAGGCGCCGGTGCCCACCGGCTGCCAGTCCAGGCTGAAGTTCTTGGCCGCCATGCCAGGCTGGCGGTAGAAGCGCTCCGCCTCCTCCGGCACCGGCGCGAAGAAGGGCATGGCCAGCCAGTAGACGAACTGCGGATACTTGCCCTTGAGGCGCACCCGGTAGGTGTGGCGGTCCACCACGTAGGCGCCCTCGAAATCGAAGGCATTGATGTCCAGGTAGTCCTCCTTGGACTGCGCCTTGGCGGCCTCGGCGAGGGCCTTGGCCAGATCCTTCAGGCCGACGATGTAGTCCGACATCAGCCCCAGGATGGGCGATTGCACGCGCGGATGGGCGAGCCGGCGGATCTGGTAGACGTAATCGTCGGCCGTCAGCTCGCGGCTGCCGGTTTCGCTGAAATCCTGGAAGTGGTCGATGTCCGCCAGTTCCTCCGGCCGCATGGGGATGTAGCGCGGTTTTCCGGCGGCATCGCGGGCGAAGCAGGGATGCGGCTGATAGCGGATGCCCGGCTTGATGCGGATTTCATACTCGGAAAGGGCGATCGCCGCGCTGTCCGCGTCCGCCGGCAGCTCGCGCCCGGCGGCGTCGAAATAGCGCACCGTCGGCATGCCGGCGGCGGTCTGCGGCTCCAGCTCGTAGGGCCGCTTCAGGTAATGGTATTGCAGCGGCGGCTCGTAGATGTTGCCGAGGAATACGTACTCGTTCTCGCTGTAGGAACGCGCCGGGTCCAGGTGCTTGGGGCGCTCGCCGAAGGCGGAATAGAGCACCGATCCGCCCGCCTCCGCGGCCGGATAGGGGCTGTTGACCGGCTGCGAGCAGGCGGCGAGGACACAGGCGGCAAGGATGGCGAAAGCAATCTTCGCCACCTTATCCTGCTCGGCAACCGGACCTTCAGCCATTCCCGTATCGGACCTGTCTGGCGACTGGATATGCGCCCTTCACGCGACCGCTTCCATCACCTGGTCGCGGACGATGCGGTTGCGGTACAAATCCATGACCGGGAAGCACAACTCATAGTCGCCCCAGAGCAGTTCCCCATGCTCGACGCGGAACTGGGAGAAACGTTCCTGAGAGGCCCAGGCGCGGATGTCCGGGTGCAGAGAGGCGGTCAGAAAGGGCCGGAAATCGACGGTCTGCTCGGTGCCATCGTCGAAGCGAATGCGCAACTGGAGGTCTCCGACGATTTCCGCGGCAACCACGTTGATCACGGCAGGCATCATTTCAGTCTCCTGGTGATGTGCTCCGGCCGCACGGGCTTGTGCAGCACGAAGAAATCGATCCATTTGGCGACGATATCGTCCGCCCTGGCCGAGACCACTTCCTCGAAGTAACGCAATTCCTGAGGCGTGAGCGGCGGCCTTCCGGGTGTCGCCGCGTATCGTATTTCAACCACCGCCCCGTTCACCACCAACAGTTCCGCCCTGGCCTCCCGCCCCTGGCACTTGCCGTGCACATGCACAGGCTCGTGCTCGTTGGCATAGAACAAGACGATCAGGCCGAAGTACTCATAGAGCTTGGGCATTTCCCACCCCGGCCGGAAAAGTATTTACTCGAACGGATGCCGCCGCACGATGGTTTCCTCCCGGTCCGGGCCGGTGGAGAGGATGTCGGCGGGCACGCCGCAGAGTTCCTCCATGCGCTTGAGATACGACTGGGCGTTGGCGGGCAGTTGCTCGAAGGTCTTCACGCCCACGGTGCTGTCCTTCCAGCCGGGATGTTCCTCGTAGATGGGCTCGCAGTCGGCCAGCGTCTCGGAGCCCACCGGCAGGATGTCGCAGACCTCGCCGTCCAGCTTGTAGCCGGTGCAGATGCGGATGGTGTCCATGCCGTCGAGCACGTCCAGCTTGGTGACGCACATGCCGGTGAGGCCGTTGATCTGGATGGAGCGCTTCAGCGCGGCGGCGTCGAACCAGCCGCAACGGCGGGCGCGGCCGGTGGTGGCGCCCACCTCGTGGCCCTTCTCGGCCAGCCACTTGCCGTTGTCGTCGAACAGTTCCGTGGGGAAGGGGCCGGAGCCGACGCGGGTGGTGTAGGCCTTGGTGATGCCGAGGATGTAGTGCATGGAAGAGGGGCCCATGCCGGAGCCGGTGGAGGCGCCGCCGGCGGTGCAGTTGCTGGAGGTGACGAAGGGATAGGTGCCGTGGTCGATGTCCAGCAGGGTGCCCTGGGCGCCCTCGAACAGCAGGTTCTCGCCGCGCTTGTTGGCGTCGTAGAGCCGGCGCGGCACGTCGCCGATCATCGGCTTGATCTTCTCGGCCAGCTCCATGGCGCGGTCCAGGGTCTGGTGGAAGTCCACGGTGTCGGCCTTGAAATAGTTCTTCAGCACGTAGTTGTGGTAGTCCAGCACCTCGCCCAGCTTGGCGGCGAAGCGCTCGCGGTGCAGCAGATCCTGCATGCGGATGGCGCGGCGGGCGATCTTGTCTTCATACGCCGGGCCGATGCCGCGGCCGGTGGTGCCGATCTTGCCGGCGCCCTTGGCGGCTTCGCGGGCGTGGTCCAGGGCGACGTGGTGGGGCAGGATGAGGGGGCAGGCCTCGGACAGGGTGAGGCGGCTCTGCACGTCGATGCCGCTCTTCTCCAGCATCTCCACTTCCTCGATGAGGGCCTCGGGCGAGCAGACCACGCCGTTGCCGATGTAGCAGTGCACGTCGTCGCGCAGGATGCCGGAGGGGATCAGGTGCAGCACCGTCTTCCTGCCCTTCACCACCAGGGTGTGGCCGGCGTTGTGGCCGCCCTGGAAGCGCACCACGCCCTGGGCGCGGTCGGTCAACCAATCGACGATCTTGCCCTTGCCTTCGTCACCCCACTGGGTGCCGATCACGACTACGTTCTTGCTCATGGTCTTTCCCTTGTTGAAAAATGCCCGGACCGCG
>JBBIIR010000057.1:0-9675 GCA_037446455.1 Hydrogenophilales bacterium
GCGCCGCCGGTGGGATCGGTACCGGCGAAGACGAGCACGGCGGGAAGGGACGGCAGAGGCATGGGGGACCCTTGGCGGGGCGGGGCGGGGTTGGCAGAATTCGATTCTATTACACAAGCGGCTTGCACCCGATCGTTGCATGGAATATAAGACTTGGATGTGCGTGGTCTGCGGCTTCGTCTACGACGAGGCCAAGGGCATGCCGGACGAGGGCATCGCCCCGGGCACCCGCTGGGAGGACGTGCCGGTGAACTGGACCTGTCCCGAATGCGGCGCGCGCAAGGAGGATTTCGAGCGCTTGGCCGCCTGATTACAGATTTTTCCGTGCGCGCCGATAATATCGCGTGTTTCCGCGTTCGCGGATGGAGTTGAAAGGAGGATGAATATGCGTTTGCTCTCCGCCCTGTGCCTGGCGATCCTGACCTGGGCCGCGCACGCCAGCCCGGCCCTGGTGCTCAACGTCACCCTGGACTATGACCAGCAGCCTGACCATGCCGCCACCCGCGCGGTCCTGGGTGATCTCGCCAAATTTCTCGGCGGCGAACTGAAGCAGCCGGTCAGGCTGATCATGACCCAGAACGCGGAACGCGTCGGCGAGCACATCCGCACCGGCAGTTACGCCATGCTGCTGGCCCCGGCGCAATTGGTGGGACTGGCCATGCGCAGCGGCTACACCCCGGTGGCGAAGACCGCGCAGGACGCCCAGGTGGTGCTGGTCACCGGCGCCAATTCCCGCATACGCAGCCTCGACGACGCGCGCGGCAAGCGCATCGTGCTGCCGCATCAGGAGTCCCTGGTGAGCTACATGGTGCGTGGCGAGATGAATGCCCTGGGCCTTTCGCCGACGCGCTTCTTCCGTCAGGTCAATCATGTGAGCCAGTACGGCGCGGTGCTCTATGCCCTGGAAATCGGCCAGGCCGAACTGGCCGCCCTGAAGTCCGACGTGGCGCGCGACTGGATCGGCCGCAACCACGGCGCGACGGCGGTGAAGACCCTGGCCAGCGTGCCGCAGGCCGGCGTGGTGGTGAGCGACAAGCTCTCCCCCGACCTGCGCGACCGCATCCGCTCCGCCTTCACGCGCATCGACGCGAATCTGGAAGCGCGCCTCAAGCGCGCCCGCGTGGGCGGCTTCGATCCGGCCGACCGGCACGACTTCGAGTTCGTTTCCACGCGCGGTTTCTACACGCCGGAAGTGCTCGCGGGCGTCAGCATTCCCACCGCCGAGCAGGTGAAGAGCATGTTGGATCAGGGCGTGCCGCTGATCGACGTGCGGCCGCACGCGCATTTCCGGGAAGGCCATATCCCCGGCGCGGTGAACGTGACCTACGTGATGAACAGTCCGAAGGAGGTCGAATACGACGATTCGGTCGACAGTTTCGACCTGAGCAAGCTGCCCAAGGACAAGAACGCCCCCCTCATCGTGCAATGCAACGGCGCCGAGTGCTGGTACAGCTACAAGGCTGCCCGCTATTTGCTGAAGCGGGGATATACGAAAATCCACTGGTTCCGCACCGGGCTGCCGGCCTGGAAGGCCGCCGGCCAGCCGGTGCGGCGCGGGTCCTGATACAACTCCCAGGAGGGAGCGTGGGCAACCCCAACGACATGGCCGGCACCAAGGTGATGGTGATCGACGACAGCAACACCATCCGCCGCAGCGCCGAGATTTTCCTGCTGCAGGCGGGATGCGAGGTGATCCTCGCGGAGGACGGCTTCGACGCCCTGGCGAAGATCGCCGACCATCAGCCGCAGGTGATCTTCGTGGACATCATGATGCCGCGCCTGGACGGCTATCAGACCTGCGCCCTGATCAAGAAGAACGTCCGCCTGCGGGAAACGCCGGTCATCATGCTGTCCAGCAAGGACGGTCTGTTCGATCGCGCGCGCGGTCGTCTGGTGGGCTCCAACGAGTACCTCACCAAGCCTTTTTCCAAGAACTCCCTGCTGGAGGCGGTGCGCCGTCACCGGCCCAGGGCCGCCTGAATCGGGAAAGGAACGCCATGACCGTGAAGAAGGTGCTGATCGTCGACGATTCGCCCACCGAGCGCTTCTTTCTCACCGATCTCCTGCGCAAGCAGGGCTACGACGTGCTGACCGCCGAGAGCGGTGAACTGGGCATCGCCGCGGCGAAGACCGAAAAGCCCGACCTCATCCTCATGGACGTGGTCATGCCGGGCCTCAATGGTTTCCAGGCCACCCGCCAGTTGTCGCGCAATCCGGAAACCCAGGCCATTCCGGTCATTCTGTGCACCACCAAGGGCCAGGAAACCGACCGGGTCTGGGGTATGCGCCAGGGGGCGGTGGAATATCTGGTGAAGCCGGTGGTGGCGCAGGAGTTGTTGGACAAGATCAAGGCCCTGGGCTGAGAGACCATGAATAAATCTGCTGCGCGTCCCGATAGCTGCGTTGGGCGGTGCTCGCTCCTCGCCTATCTATTTGATATGTCTTGTCGCTGCGCTCCGTCCGCCTTGCTCTCGGACCGCTCGCCACGATTTCTTCACGGTCTCTGATGGAAGCCAAGGAAAGCCTGCGCGAATTCCAGACCCGCCTGGCGGAAAAGCTCAAGGCGGCGGAGGCGACCCAGGGAGTGTCCAGCAAGCTGGGCTTCGCCGCCGGCGGTCGGCATTGGCTGGTCGATCTCGACCAGGTCAACGAAGTGGTGACCCAGGCCGCATTGACCGAAGCCCCCTGGGCCAAGCCCTGGTTCGCCGGGGTGACCAGCGTGCGCGGCACGCTGTATGGTTGCGTCGATCTGGCCGCCTATCTCGGCCTGGCGGAACCCTTGCCGCCGGGCGAAGCCCGTCTGCTCCTGGCGCACCCGCGTTTTGGCCTGAATGTCGCGCTGCGCGTGGAGCGCGCTCTGGGCCTGCGCGGCGTGGCGGATTTGCTGCCGGAACCCGCCGCGGCGGATGCCGAGCTCTGGGAACGGGCGCGATGGCATGACCGGGAGGGGCAACTGTGGACGGAAATCAGCGTGGAACACCTGGTTCGGGCGCCGGAATTTCTGGAAGCCGGGCTGTGAGGCGGGCGCGCATGGGGATTGGACGCGCGAGCAATCGGAGAGGACAGCGCAATGGCGTCGAGTAAGCCGGGAATGGTGTTGGGCAGGGGATTCACGAAGTTCGCGGACCGCATCAGTCCTTGGGTGGGCCGGGTCATGGCGCGCTGGGTGGCGGTGGATCCGGGGCGGTTGCCGATCCTCAACCGGCTTCCCGCGGAACAGCGACAACCCGCGGTGCTGCTGATATTGCTGGCATCGCTGGCCCTGGCCATCGTGCTCAGCGCATGGAACACCGTCCAGGTGGGCAACCGGGCGGGTTACGTGGAAATCTCCACGCGCCTGCAGATGCTGTCGCAGCGCTACACCAAGTCGGCGCAGCAGGCGGTGTTGGGCAACAAGGCCGCGTTCACGCAACTGGAGGAAAGCCGCCGCGACTTCGCCGAAGGCCTCAACGCCCTCATCGACGGCGGCCTGGGCGTACCCGCCTCGCCGCGCTTCATGCAGTCCGGCCTGACGGAACTCAAACAGCGCTGGGAGGTGTCGCGCAAGGACATCCAGCACCTGATCGACCAGCAAAACGTGCTGGTTGAACTGGCGCAGGGCCTGGCCGAGCTCAACCAGCGCAATGCCGACTTGCTCGACTTGACCGAACAGGTCATCGCCCTGATGCCGGGCGATGCCAGGAAACAGCTGGCCCTGGCCAACCAGCAGGCCCTGTGGACCCAGCGCATGGCGAAGAACGCCAACGCGTTGTTGTCCTCCGACCAGATCAATCCGGAAACCGCCTACCAGCTCGGTCAGGATTTGCTCACCTTCCGCGAGTCCCTGGACGGTCTGCTGAAGGGCAGCGCGGCCCTCGGCGTGGCGGCGGTGGGCGACGCCAGCGCGCGCGAGAAGCTGGAGGAGCTGCGCGACGTCTTCGCCCGCTTCGAGCAGCGGGCCAGCCACATCCTCAAGAACATGCCGCAGTTGGTGGAGGCGAAGCGCGCGGCCCGCGAGATTTTCGACGAATCGGAACAACTGCTGAGCGTGACCCGCCAGCTGACCCAGGCCTACCAGGGCATCGGCACCGGATTTACCCTGGTGTTCGCCGTCTTCTTCGCCGTTGTCGCCCTGGCAGCCCTGCTGGTTCTGGGCGTGATCAGCGTCGGCGAGGCGCGCCGGCGCGCCGACGAGGCGGCCCAGGAAAACCAGCGCAACCAGGACGCCATCCTGCGTTTGCTCAATGAAATGGGCGACCTGGCGGAAGGCGACCTGACCGTGCAGGCGACGGTGACCGAGGACATCACCGGCGCCATCGCCGATTCGGTGAATTACGCCATCGAGGAATTGCGCACGCTGGTGCAGGGCATCAACGGCGCCGCCGACCAGGTCAGCCAGGCCGCCGGCGAGGCGCGCGCCAGTTCCGACGAACTGCTCGCCGCCGCCGAGCGGCAGGCCGCGGAGATCGCGGAAACCACCGCGGCGGTCAACCAGATGTCGGATTCCATCGCCCAGGTGTCGCGCAATGCCGCCGACTCGGCCCGCGTGGCGGAGCAGTCGCTGGATACCGCGCGCAAGGGCGGCGACTCGGTGCGCCAGGCCATCGTCGGCATGAACGCCATCCGCGACCAGATCCAGGAAACCTCCAAACGCATCAAGCGGCTGGGCGAATCCTCACAGGAAATCGGCGAGATCGTCGACCTGATCGCCGACATCACCGACCAGACCAACGTGCTGGCGCTCAACGCCGCCATCCAGGCCGCCGCGGCGGGCGAGGCCGGGCGCGGCTTCAGCGTGGTGGCGGAGGAGGTGCAGCGCCTGGCGGAACGTTCCGCCCAGGCGACGCGGCGCATCGGCGCCATCGTCAAGACCATCCAGAGCGACACCCAGGACGCGGTCAACGCCATGGAGGGCTCCACCCAGGGCGTGGTGCGGGGCGCCGCGCGTTCCGACGCGGCGGGCCAGTCGCTGGCCGAGATCGAGGCGGTTTCCGACGAGCTGGCGGGCCTCATCCAGAGCATTTCCGACACCACGCGCGCCCAGGTCGAAACCGCGGAGCGCATCGCCGGCAACATGCGGCGGATTCTCGCGGTGACCGAGCAGTCCGCCGATGGCGCCCGCCGCAGCGCGGATTCCGTCGGCCAGCTGGCGGAGCTGTCCAGCGAACTGAAGGTGTCCGTGTCCGGCTTCAAGCTGTGACCCTAATGGACATGGCTTTGTAAGACGCCCCGAAGCATGAATACCCTGAAGGGCATAAAAGTCATGCCCGTTTCCCTCCCTTGCAGGGCGCGCCCCGGACTGCATTCCGGGGCCGTTCGGCGGGCGCGGAGCATGCTCCGCGAACCCCCCGCCTCACCCCCCAGCCCCCGCTCCGCGCCCCACAGCTTGCGATGCATCGCCAGCCGGCTGCGGGAGAGGGGAGCTTCGAGAAGTCGCCGTGCGACTTTCACGTTAAAGGAAGGCATGCCATGCGTGTGGAATTGGAATTCGACCTGGGGCCGCTCACCTGGATCAAGGGGGAACTCGATAACGCCCTGGACGCGGCTACGGCGGCGCTCACCGCCTGGAACGGCGAGGATCTGACCCCCCTGAAGGCCGCCGCCGCGCATTTGCACCAGGTCTATGGCGCCCTGCGGATCGTCGATCTGCAGGGCGTGTCGCAGCTCACCTCGGAAACCGAGCGCCTGCTGGCGGACATGGGCGAACACGCCGACAAGCGCCATCCGGAAACCGCGGACACCGTGCTGCGCGCCATCGCCGCCCTGAAAAGTTATCTCGATGGACTCATGGCCGGGGCGCCGCACGCCGAACTCAAGCTCACCCCCATCTTTCAGGAGGTGGTGGCGCGGCGGGGCGCGGAGCCGCCGGCGCCAAGCGAGTTGTTCTACCCGGACACGGGCCCGCGCGTGGCCAGGACGGAACCCGAGACGGCCCTCGACGAGGCGGCCCTGGCGCGCGCCGTGCGCACGGCGCGCAGCCAGTACCAGCGCGGCTTGCTGCTGTTCCTGCAAAACAGGAACGCCGCCGCCGGCCTGATGCAGATGGAACAGGCGGTGCGGCAGGTGGAGCGGCTGGCGCCGGGACTCGCCCAGTACACCTTCTGGTGGAGCGTCGGCGGGCTCATGGAGGTGCTGCGTCAGCAGCGCATCCCCGCGGACGTTTGGCTCAAGCGTGTATGTGGCCGCGTCGACTTGCAGATGCGGCGCCTCATGGAGGGTTCCAGGCAACTGGCCGAGCGGCTGTTCCGCGACGTGCTCTATTATGTGGCGCAGGACGACAGCGCGCAGGGACGCGCGGCGCAGACACGCGAACATTTCCAGTTGCAGTACTACTTCCCGGCGGAAGTCGCCGCGCCGCTCTCGGACCAGCTCAGTCACTTGGCCCTGCTCAAGGAAAACCTCGGCATCGCCATCGCCCGCGACCACTGGGTGCGCTACTGCTCGGGTCGCACCGACAGCCTGGAACCGTTCCAGAATGCGGCGATGGCGGTGTTCGAGGCGTCCGTGCGCCTGCCCAACGCCGCCATGCAAAGCCTGGCGCGCATGATCGAGGCCATCGCCAAGCGGCTGCCAGGCGTCGCCGACGCCACGCAGAACGAGGCCCTGCAACTGGAAATGGCCACCGGCCTGCTGCTGGCCCTCAACGCCGCCGAGCATTTCAAGGCATTGGGCGAGGAATTCGACAAGCAGTCCGAGGTTCTCAGCATGCGCCTGCAGGCGGCCATCGATCCCGCCTTCGATACCTCGCGCATCCCCGAGGTGGACCTGCTCGACGACTACTCGCGCAAGGCCCAGGAGAAGCTGGTGGTGGCCCAGGTCACGCACGAGATCCAGGCCAACCTCAATGCCGTCGAGGAACTGCTCGACCGTTTCTTCCGCGACGCCAACGAGCGCGGCGGCCTGCCCATGGTGCCCGGCCTGATGAAGCAGATCCTGGGCGCCCTCAACATCCTGCAGCTGGACGTGGCCGCCGACCTGGTCAACGAGGCCATCCTGCGCATCCAGCATTTCACCGAAGCGGACGCGCGGATCGCCCCGGAGAACCTCGACTGGGTGGCCGAGGCTCTGTCCACGCTGGGCATGTACATGGACGCCTTGCGCTACGGCCGCGACGACAGCCGGGCCATGGCGGGCCTGCTGGCCCGGCCCGAGGTCGGGCCGGCCGCCGAGGCTTCCGTGGAAAGCCAGATCCGCGCGGAGACCGAACGTCTCAAGGAGTCCGTCGAGGAGTGGGCGGCGGCCGGCGCCGATGCCGAGGGCCGCGAAGCCCTGAAGAGCGAATTGGGACAACTCGCGCGCGACGCCGACCTGGTGGGGGACGCCGGCCTGCGCAGCCAGGCCGATGCGGCCCTGCGCGCGCTTGGCGGCGAGGCCGCCCCCGAGGCGGTGATGCAGGCGGTCGAGGGCCTCGGCGGCGCCGGCGCCATTGCCCCGGCGCCGAGCGCCGAGTCTGTGCGCCTGGCCGCCGCGTCGGCCGAGACCATCGACCGCGAGTTGCTGGCCACCTACATCGAGGAGGCCAACGATGTACTCGGCGGCATCGCCGTGCAGACCGCGCGCCTCAACGTCAGCCCCTATGATTTCGACGCCTTCACCTTCGTGCGCCGCGGATTCCACACCCTCAAGGGCAGTGGCCGCATGGTCGGCATGCATGATTTGGCCGGGGTGGCCTGGGAAGTGGAGCAGACCCTGAACGCCTGGCTGCGCGACGAAAAGGCGCCGACCCCGGAAATGCTGCGCTTCATGGAGGAAGCCGCCGACGCCTTCCAGGTCTGGGTGACCGAGCTCGAGGAGCAGGGCCGCGCGCGCGTCGAGGCCGGCCCGCTGACGCGCACCGCGCGCCGCCTGCGCGGAGCCGAGGACGATAGCGGCGAGCCGCCGCCCCCAAAGCCTGAGGCCGGCGCCCCGGAGGCCGATGCACGGGATGCCGGCCAGTTGAACCCGCGGGAAGATGCGGCGCCGAGCGGAAACGATGCGCCGGATCAGGTCGTGGCCATCGGCTCGCATGAGTTGCCGGCCGAGTTGTTCCGCATCTTCACCGACGAGGCGGCGCAGCGCCTGCAAGCCCTGCGCGAGGCCCTGGCGGAAATGGCGAGAGGACACCGGCCGACGGCCTGGGAAAGCTTCATCCGCGCCGCGCATACGCTGGCCGGAATTTCCCGGACCACCGGTTTCGCGCCGCTGGCCGAGGCCGCCCACGCGGTGGAACTGTGGGGCGGGCGCTGGCCGGACAAGACCCTCGCGCTGACGGCGGACGCGAACGCCCTATTGGACGAAATCCTCGGCCTGCTGCGGGAGAGCGTCGCCGGCATCCTGGAACGGCGCTTCCCCGAAGCGCGGCCGCGCATCGCGCAGGCTCTGGCCGAACTCGACGCCGCCGCGACGGCGACGACGGCGAGCGAGCCGCTCGCCGTCGTCGAGACGCCCGTGCCGTCGCGCGCGGTGGACGAACTGGATGAGCAACTGCTGCCCGTCTTCCTGGAGGAAGCGCACGAGCTCATGCCGCGTATCGGCGAAGCCCTGCGCGATTGGCGCGCCGATCCCGCCGCCATCGCCCCACGCGACGAGCTCAAGCGCGCCCTGCATACCCTCAAGGGTTCCGCGCGCATGGCCGGCGCCATGGTCCTGGGGGAGGCGGTCCATGCCCTGGAAACGCGCATCCTCGGGCTGGGTGGCGCGCCGGCCGGCCCGGCGTTCATTGACGAAGTCGAAGCGGAATACGACCGCCACGCCGATCTCATCGAGCAGCTCAGGGGCGGCGAACCCGCCGCGAGTGTCGCCCCGCCGCGCCCGCTCGAGACGCCGGTGATGGAAACTCCGCCGCCGTCGGCCGAGCCGTCAGTGGCCACGGACCAGGCGCCGGCGCCCCCGACTCGGGCCATGCCCGCGTCGTCCGCCGAGCCGGAGGAAACCCGGATTGCCGCGCCGAGCTCCGCCGCGGCGATGCCGATCTCGCCGCCGCCCCCGCCACTGCGCGCGCCAGTCGCCGAGGAGCCGCGCGCGCGGCGCGGCGCGCGCCTGAAGGCCGATATCCTGGATACCCTGCTGAACGAGGCGGGGGAAGTGGCCATCGCCCGCGCGCGCATCGAGAACGTGCTGAATGCCTACAAGCTGACCACGCTGGAACTCGCCAGCAACGTCGAACGTTTGCGTGGCCAGTTGCGCGAGCTGGAGATTCAGGCGGAGACGCAGATGCGTTCCCGCCTGTCGCAGGTCGACGAAAGCCAGTTCGATCCCCTGGAGTTCGACCGCTTCTCTCGCCTGCAGGAACTCACCCGCCTGATGGCGGAAAGCGTCAACGACGTCTCCACCGCCCAGGACAATCTGCTGGCCGGTCTCAACGAGGCCGACAGCGCCCTGATCCAGCAATCGCGCATGTCGCGCACGCTGCAGGAAGAGCTCATGCACCTGCGCATGGTGCCCTTGAGCGCCCTCGCCGAACGCCTGCACCGCGTGGCGCGCCAGGCCGCCAGGGAGACCGGCAAACGCGCCCGCCTGGAACTGGATGGCGGCCAGACCGATCTCGATCGCGCCGTGCTCGACAAGATCGCGGCGCCGCTCGAACACCTGGTGCGCAATGCCGTCGCGCACGGCCTGGAGAGCCCGGAGGCACGGCTGGAGGCGGGCAAGGACGAGGTCGGCGAGGTGCGCCTGAGCGCCGCCCAGGAAGGCAACGAAATCGTCCTCGCGCTGGCG
>JBBIIR010000058.1:0-9583 GCA_037446455.1 Hydrogenophilales bacterium
CATGCTCCGCGCCCGCCGAACGGCCCCGGAATGCAGTCCGGGGCGCGCCCTGCAAGGGAGGGAAACGGGCATGACTTTCATGCTTCGGGGCGTCTTCTCAAAGTCATGTCCGTTAGCCAACCGCTTCTTGAGATACGACTCCGCAAACAGCCTTGCTGCTCGTCATCCGGGACCGGCCTGAGCGTGGAGAGGGGCGCCTAAGCCACCAGCCGAAGCGGCTGGTCAGGCGTCGCTGTTCTAGCGGTGAGGTGTTTGACGTCCGGGGCGCCCAGTTGGTGGGCGGCCCGCGCCACGTAGGTGCGGTGGCAACGGGTGTGGTCGGCTTCGTAGCACACCAGGCAGGCCGTCGTGGCGCGGGCGATCTTGGCCGCAGTCCCGAGAGCTGGCTTGCCATGCAAGACGCCCACGATCTGTGGGTCGCGCGCCAGCACATCGATCTGCAACGCGTTGGCAAACTGGATCTGGCTGTGGCCTGAACCTGGGAGGGCGTCTTTCCCTCCCGCTTCGGGACGACACGCCAGGACACAACGCATGGGATTGCTACACCTGTGCCCTTGAGCCGATCCCGCCTGCCGCGCCAGAATCGGCGCCACCGGAATATCGAGGTTTTCCCCATGCGTGCCCTGGTTTGCATGTTTCTGCTGTGCTTCGCCGGCGCCGCCTTGGCCGCCGGCATCCCCGATCCCCAGGTGGTCAAGGTGAACGATCGCGTGCACGCCCTCATCGGCCCCCTGGAATTCCCCAACCCGGGCAACCAGGGCTACATGGTCAACAGCACGGTGATCGAAGGCAAGACCGGCGTCATCCTCATCGACACCGGCTTCAGCGACGAGATCGGCGCCCACCTGGCGCGCCACGTGGCCAGGCTCACCGGCAAGCCGGTGAAAGTGATCATCAACACCCATCACCACGGCGACCACACCTTCGGCAACGCGGCCTTCCCCGGCGCCCTGGTGATCAGTTCCGAGATGTGCCGCAAGCTGCTCCTGGAGGGCGAGGCGGAATGGCTGGCCACTCTGGAAAACGCGGTGGGGCGCAAGTTCCCCAACACCCGCGCGGTGCCCGCCACCCAGGTCTACGCCAACAAGACCCGCACCGACCTGGAGATCGACGGCGTCAAGCTCACTTTCTGGGTGCCCGAAGCCGCCCATACCGCCGGCGACATGCTGATCTGGCTGCCCGAGGAGCGGGTGCTGGTGGCGGGCGACGTGCTGGTGCAGGACATCATCCCCAACTTCCGCGATGCCAGCGTCCGCCTGTGGATCGACACCCTGGCGGAGGTGCAGGCCCTGCCCGCCCGGGTCATCATTCCCGGCCACGGCCCGCTGATGAACGTGGAGGACGCCGCCCGCCTGCACACCCGCATGGCCAAGCTCTATGCCGGCATCCAGGCGGGTTACAAGGCGGGTCTGACGGACAGCGAGATCCGCCAGCGACTCGACCTTTCCGATTGGCGGCCCCTGCACCGCTTCAACGAGCAGATGGGCGGCAACATCAACCGGACCTATCTGGAGATCGAGGCGGAGTCGTTCTGATTTCCCCGCCCCGCGCGCCGACGCGGATCAGGCCGCTCCCACCGTCCGCGTAGAGCTTCGCGCTACGGCGGCAACGTCTCATTTCCCCTTGCCAAGCAGGTCCTTCAAGCCCGCGAAGGGGTTGTGGCTGGCCGCCGTGGACGGCTGGTGGGAGGCGCGGGTAGGCGCGATCAGCGGCGCGTCGAGGTCGCGGGAATGTTCGGCGTCGTGGCAGTACAGGCAGAGCAGTTCCCAGTTGCTGCCGTCCGGCGGATTGTTGTCGTGGTTGTGGTCCTTGTGGTGGACGGTGAGCTGGGCCAGGTTGCGGCGGTCGAAGCTCCGGCCGCAGCGGCCGCACACCCAGGGGAACAGCTTCAGGGCCTGGCCGCGATAGGTTTCCGCGCGGGCGTCGGCCTGGCGGCGGGCCTCGGCGACGACGCGGTCGAGGCGGGCGTGGTCGGGTGTCTTCGGCATGGCCGGTCTCCCTAAGGGTGGGGATGGCGCCATGGTAAGATCGCCGCCTCTTTTTTGCCCGGAATTTTCCCCATGTTTTCCGCCAGCCAGACCCTCGCCAACACCGATCCCGAGCTGTGGGCCGCCATCCAGGGCGAGAACCACCGCCAGGAAGAGCACATCGAGCTCATCGCCTCCGAGAACTACGTCAGCCGCCCGGTGATGGAGGCCCAGGGCTCCCAGCTCACCAACAAGTACGCGGAAGGCTATCCGGGCAAGCGCTACTACGGCGGCTGCGAGTTCGTGGACGTGGCCGAGCAACTGGCCATCGACCGGCTGAAGAAGCTGTTCGGCGCGGATGCACACAACTACGCCGCCAACGTCCAGCCCAACTCCGGCTCGCAGGCCAACCAGGCGGTGCTGATGGCCTTCTGCAAGCCCGGCGACACCCTCATGGGCATGAGCCTGGCGGAAGGCGGCCACCTCACCCACGGCATGGCCCTGAACATGTCCGGCAAGTGGTTCAACGTGGTGTCCTACGGCCTCGACGCCAACGAGGAGATCGACTACGCGGCCATGGAGGCCAAGGCGCGCGAGCACAAGCCGCGCCTGATCATCGCCGGCGCCTCCGCCTACGCCCTGCGCATCGATTTCGCCCGCTTCGCGAAGATCGCCAAGGAAGTGGGCGCCGTCTTCATGGTGGACATGGCGCACTACGCCGGCCTCGTCGCCGCCGGGGTGTACCCGAACCCGGTGCCGCACGCCGACGTGGTCACCTCGACCACCCACAAGACCCTGCGCGGCCCGCGCGGCGGCATCATCCTGATGAAGGCGGAGCACGAGAAGGCCATCAACAGCGCCATCTTCCCCGGCCTGCAGGGCGGCCCGCTGATGCACGTCATCGCCGCCAAGGCGGTGGCCTTCAAGGAGGCCTCCAGCAGGGAGTTCAAGCACTATCAGGAACAGGTGGCGGCCAACGCCCTGGTGATGTGCAAGGTACTCATCGAGCGCGGCCTGCGCATCGTCTCCGGGCGCACCGAAAGCCACGTCTTCCTGGTGGACCTGCGCGCCAAGAACCTCACCGGCAAGGAGGCCGAGGCCGCCCTCGGCCGCGCCCACATCACGGTGAACAAGAACGCCATCCCCAACGACCCGCAGAAGCCCATGGTCACCTCCGGCATCCGCATCGGCACGCCGGCCATGACCACCCGCGGCTTCATGGAACTGGAAGCCGAGAAGCTGGCCCACCTGGTGGCCGACGTGCTCGACGCCCCCCACGACGAGGCGGTCATCAGTCGCGTCCAGGCCGAGGTGAAGAAGCTCACCACGGCGTTCCCGGTGTATGGGAAATGATCCCGTGAGGCGGAAGGCGCGAGGCGCGAGGCGGAACACACCGCGCACACGCTCACGCCTCACGCTTCACGCCTCACGCCTCACGCCATGAAATGCCCCTTTTGCGGCGCCTCCGACACCCAGGTGGTGGAAACCCGCCTGTCGGAGGACGGCGCCAGCATCCGCCGGCGGCGCAGGTGCAACGCCTGCGACAAGCGCTTCACCACTTATGAAACCGCCGAGGTGCGCTTCCCGGCGGTGGTCAAGCGGGCCAGCGGCGAACGCCAGGATTTCTCCCGCGACAAGCTCCAGGCCGGGTTCCGCAAGGCCCTGCACAAGCGGCCGGTGTCCACCGAACTGATGGAAGCGGCCATCGACCGCGTGGTGCACAAGGTGCTGGCCCTGGGCGAGCGGGAAATCGACTCGCGCATGCTCGGCGAATGGGTCATGGCCGAGCTGAAGCGCCTGGACAAGGTGGCCTACATCCGCTTCGCCTCGGTGTACCGCGCTTTCCAGGACGTCGACGACTTCCGCGACGTGATCCGGGAAGTCGACAAGGACATCAAGTAGGCCGCGTGTTCGACGCCGCAGACCATCTCCACATGGCCGGGGCCCTGCGCCTGGCGGAGCGGGGCCTGTACACCACCACGCCCAACCCCCGCGTGGGTTGCATTCTGGCGCGCGACGGCGAGGTGGTGGGCGAGGGCTGGCATGAGCGGGCCGGCGAAGCCCATGCCGAGATCCATGCCCTGCGTCAGGCGGGAGCAAGGGCGCGCGGCGCCACCGCCTACGTGACCCTGGAGCCGTGCAGCCACCATGGCCGCACGCCGCCCTGCGCCAACGCCCTCATCGACGCCGGTGTCGCGCGCGTGGCGGCGGCCATGCGCGACCCCAATCCCCAGGTGTCCGGGCGCGGCATCGAGCTGCTGACCCTGGCCGGGGTGCGTGCCGAGGTGGGACTCATGCAGGCCGAGGCGCGGGAGTTGAATCCCGGCTTCGTCAGCCGCATGACGCGGGGACGGCCCTGGGTGCGCCTGAAGACCGCGGCCTCCCTGGATGGCGCCACCGCCCTGGAGAACGGCGTCTCGCAATGGATCACCGGCGCCGCCGCGCGCGCCGACGTGCAGCGCTGGCGCGCCCGGTCCTGCGCCATCCTCACCGGCTCGGGCACGGTCCTGGCGGACGACCCGCGCATGGACGTGCGCGAGCTCGACATCGGCCGCCAGCCGCTGCGCGTGATCCTCGACAGCCGGCTGCGCACGCCGCCCGCGGCGCGCATCCTGCATGGGGGCGCGCTGATCGTCTGCCAGGATGCCGGCGACGGCCCGCCAGCGGCCCTGCTGGACGCCGGCGCCACCGTACTGGAACTGCCCGGCGCCGACGGCCGGCCCGACCTTGCCCTGTTGCTGGAAGAACTGGCCCGGCGCGGCGTCAACGAGCTGCACGTCGAGGCCGGCGCCACCCTCAACGGCGCCTTCCTGCAAGCGGGCCTGGTGGACGAGTGGCTGGCCTACTTCGCGCCCTCGGTGCTGGGCCGGCGGGCGCGCGGCCTGTTCGACCTGCCCGCGCTCACCGACATGGCTGGCCGGCGCGGCTTCCAGTTGGCCGACGCCGCCGTGGTGGGTGCCGACTTGCGCCTGCGCCTGCGGCCCATTTGAACATCCCGAGGAATCGCCATGCGCATCAGTCGAAATCACGTGGTCACCCTCCACTACCAGGTCACCGACAAGGCGGGTGAGGTGGTCGACGCGGGGAGCGAACCTCTGGTTTACCTGCATGGCGGCTACGGCGGCCTGTTCGACGCCCTGGAGGTGGCCCTGCAGGGCAAGTCCGTGGGCGACGCCTTCCGCGTCGAACTCAGCGCCGAGGAAGCCTTCGGCGACTACGACGAGACCCTGGTCAGCGTCGAACCGCGCAGCGCCTTCCCGAAGGACATTAAAGTGGGTACGCGGGTGGAGACCGAGGACGAGGACGGCGAGCCCATGCTCTTCACCATTACCGCCATCGAAAAGAACCAGGTGGTGGTCGACGGCAACCCGCCCCTGGCCGGCCTCGACCTGGTGTTCTCCGGCACCGTCGCCGCGGTGCGTCCGGCAACGGCAATGGAGATCGCCGCCGGCGCGCCGGACTGAGATGGCGGCATTCAAGGACCATTTTTCCACCCGCTCTTCGCGCTACGCCGCCTTCCGGCCCCGCTACCCGGCGGAGCTGTTCACATACCTTGCCAGCCTGACTCCGCGCCACGATCTCGCCTGGGACTGCGCCACCGGCAGCGGCCAGGCGGCGCGGGGGCTGGCTGAGCATTACACCCGCGTATCGGCCACCGATGCCAGCGCCGCCCAGATCGAGGCGGCGGCGCCCCATGCCGGGGTCGAATTCCGGGTGGCGCCGGCGCAGGCCTCGGGCCTGCCGGATCGCAGCGCCGATCTGATCACCGTGGCCCAGGCCGCGCACTGGTTCGACCTGCCGGCCTTCTACGCGGAGGTCCGCCGGGTGCTGAAGCCGGGCGGTCTGCTGGCGATCTGGTGCTACGAGCGCCTGGCCGTCGCGCCCGCCCTGGATGCCATCGTCGAGGATTTCTACGCCGGCCTGCTCGGACCCTATTGGCCGCCCGAGCGCCGGCTGGTGGAGTCGGGCTACCGGGACCTGGACTTTCCCTTCGCCGAGCTGACAGCCCCGGCCATGCCCATGACCGCCAGCTGGACCCTGGACCAGTTGCTGGGCTATTTCTCCACCTGGTCGGCCGTCAAGGCCTATCAGCGGGCCACCGGCGAGGACCCTCTGCCGGCCCCGCGTGCACGCCTCGCTTCGGCCTGGATTTCCCTTGCTCAGGCCAAAACCATAAAATGGCCGCTTTCCGTGCGCCTTGGCCGTCTCTAGGCGCCCATTCCCCAGGCTCATTTCCAGGGTTTTCCATGTTCACCGGCATCATCCAGGCCGTCGGCCACATTTCCCATCTTTCCGAATCCGGCGGCGGCGACGCCCGCGTCACCGTAGCGGGCGGCGGACTTGATCTCAACGACGCCCAACTGGGCGATTCCATCGCCTGCAACGGCGTTTGCCTCACCGTGGTGGACAAGACCCCGGAGCGCTTCAGCGTCGATGTCTCCGGCGAGACCTTCTCCTGCACCATCGGTTTCGCCCCCGGCGACCGCGTCAACCTGGAAAAGGCCATGCGCCTGTCCGACCGGCTCGGTGGCCACCTGGTCTCCGGCCACGTCGACGGCGTCGGCGAGGTGACGCATTTCGCCCCGGTGGCCGGCGGCGACGGCAGCTGGCGCCTGGACATCCGGGCGCCGGGCAAGCTGGGCCGCTACCTGGCGCCGAAGGGCTCCATCGCCGTCAACGGCGTCTCCCTGACCGTGAACAGGGTGCAGGGCGCCGAGTTCTCCATCAACCTGATTCCCCATACCCTGGAGCAGACCATGCTCAAGGACCTGCGGCCCGGCAGCCGGGTAAACCTGGAAGCCGACATGCTGGCCCGCTACGCGGACCGGCTTCTCCATTACGTCAACGAGCAGGATAAAGACTGATGAGCCTCGCCCCCATTCAGGAAATCCTCGCGGAGCTGAAGGCCGGCCGCATGGTCATCCTCGTCGACGAGGAAGACCGGGAAAACGAAGGCGACCTGGTCATGGCCGCCGAGCAAGTGACGCCCGAGGCCATCAACTTCATGGTCAAGCATGCTCGCGGCCTGGTCTGCCTGACGCTGACCGACGCCCGCTGCCGGCAACTCGGCCTGAAGCAGATGGTGAGCGACAACCAGACCCCGCACGGCACCGCCTTCACCGTCTCCATCGAGGCGGCCGAGGGCGTCACCACCGGCATCTCCGCCGCCGACCGGGCCGTCACCATCCAGGCGGCGGTGGCGAAGCAGGCGGTGCCCGCCGACATCATCCAGCCCGGCCACATCTTCCCGCTGCGCGCCCAGCCCGGCGGCGTGCTGGTGCGCGCCGGCCATACCGAGGCGGGTTGCGACCTGTGCGCCATGGCGGGCCTGGAGCCGGCCTCGGTGATCTGCGAGATCCTGAAGGAAGACGGCGCCATGGCGCGCCTGCCGGACCTGCTGGAGTTCGCCAAGGAACACAAGCTGAAGATCGGCGCCATCGCCGACCTCATCCATTACCGCGCCGCCCACGAAAGCCTGGTGGAGCGCTCCGGCGAGCGGGAGATCGCCACGCCCTTCGGCCCCTTCCGCATGGTGGTGTACCGCGACAAGATCAGCCGCGCCACCCACCTGGCCCTGGTTCGCGGCGAGATCGGCGCGGCGCGGGAGACCCTGGTGCGCGTGCATGAACCGGTATCCCTGATCGACGTGCTGGATATGGGTGGCTCCGGCCACGCCTATGCGGTGCCCGCCGCCCTCAAGATCCTCGCCGAGGCCGACACGCCGGGCGCCATCGTCCTGCTGCACCGGCCCGAATCCGCCGACGAACTGGCGGCCCGCGCCCTGCCGGCGGAAATTCCCGCGCCGGCGCGCAAGTTCGACCTGCGCAACTACGGTACCGGCGCCCAGATCCTGCGCGATCTCGGCGTCGGCAAGATGAAACTCCTCGCCACGCCCCGCAAGATGCCCGCCATGGACGGCTTCGGACTGGAAGTGAGCGGTTACTACGAAGGAAACTGACATGGCCCGCTACGACAAGATCTTCGAATACGACCCCAATCTGGACGGCAAGGGCCTCAGGGTGGGCATCGTCATGAGCCGCTTCAACCTCGATGTCTGCGAGGGACTGCTGTCCGCCTGCACCGCCGGTCTGCTCAAGCACGGTGTCGCGGCGGCGGACATCAAAATTGCCACCGTCGCCGGCGCCCTGGAAATTCCCCTGGTGCTGAAAAAGATGGCCGCGTCCGGCCAGTTCGACGCCCTGGTGGCCCTGGGCGCGGTGATCCGCGGCGAGACCTACCACTTCGAGATCGTCTCCAACGAGATGGCCAGCGGCATCACCCGCGTCAACCTGGACACCGGCGTGCCCATCGCCAACGGCGTGCTCACCACGAACACCGACCACCAGGCCACCGAACGCATGTCCGAGAAGGGTCGGGAAGCCGCCAGCACGGCCATCGAGATGGCCAACCTGCTGAAGGCGATATGACCGCTGCCGCATCGGGCAAGGCCAAACGCGGCCCCAGCCCCCGGCGGGTGTCGCGCGAGCGGGTGCTGCGCGCCCTCTACCAGTGGCAGGTGGCCGGCGGCGACTTTGCTGGCCTGCTGGTCCAGGCCGAGGTCCACGATCCCGAGGAGACCGGCGACACCACCCAGCCGCATGAGGGCTTCCTGCGCGAACTGCTGGACGGGGTGATGAAGCAGGCGGCCAGCCTGGACCAGGCCTTGGCGCCGCATCTGGACCGGCCCGTGGCCGAGTTGTCGCCCATCGAGCACGCCATCCTGCTCATCGGCGCCTTCGAGCTCAGCCACAGCCTGAACGTGCCCTACAAGGTCTGCATCAACGAGGCGGTGGAACTGGCCAAGCTGTACGGCGGCACCGACGGCCACAAGTTCGTCAACGGCGTCCTCGACAAGCTGGCGAAGGTGACCCGGCAGGTGGAAATCGAGGCCGCGCAACGCGCCTGAGAGCCGTCGGCGATGCCCTCCGAGTTCGATCTCATCGCCCGTTACTTCAAGCGACCCGCCGCCAACGCGGTGCTGGGCGTGGGCGACGACGCCGCCCTGCTCGCCCCCACGGCCGGCGCGGAATTGGCGGTGTCCACCGACATGCTGGTGGCCGGCCGCCACTTCCTGGCGGAGGCCGATCCTTATCACCTGGGCCACAAGGCTCTGGCCGTCAACCTTTCCGACCTCGCCGCCATGGGCGCGGTGCCGCGCTGGGCGACGTTGTCCCTCGCCCTGCCCGAGGTGGACGAAGCCTGGCTGGCCGCCTTCAGCCGCGGCTTCTTCGAGTTGGCCGGGCGTTTCGGCGTGAGTCTGGTGGGGGGCGATACCACCCGCGGTCCCCTCAATCTCTGCGTCACCGTGCTCGGCGAGGCTCCCGCCGGACGCGCCCTGCGCCGCGGCGGCGCGCGGCCGGGCGACGGCGTGTGGGTGTCCGGCGACCTGGGCGGCGCGGCTCTGGCCGTCTGCCATCTCAACGGCGAACTCGTGCTCGACGCGGCGGATGCCGCCCTCTGCCAGATCCGTCTGCACCGGCCCGAGCCCCGTGTGGTGCTGGGCGACATGCTGTGCTGCGTGGCGCATGCCGCCATCGACATTTCCGACGGGCTGCTGGCCGACCTCGGCCATATCCTGGCAGCTTCCGGCGTCGGCGCGGAAATCGAATTCGACC
>JBBIIR010000059.1:0-9415 GCA_037446455.1 Hydrogenophilales bacterium
ATTCCCGCGGTATCCGGCGTCTTCCGCGACATGACGCAGATCCGCTTCGAGTACCCGGTGTGGGTCGCCGAGCACTGCACCGCCTGCGGCAACTGCTACACGCTGTGCCCGGACTCCGCCATCCCCGGCCTGGTGTCCACCGTCGGCGACGTGCTCAACACCGCCGTCACCAACATCGAGATGAGCGGGCGCATCACCCGCTTCCTGCGCAAGGGCATCCGGGCCATCGAGAAGAAGCTGCGCGGCGCCCTCGACAAGGACGGCCTCGACGTGCGCGCCCTGCTCAAGCGGGCCATCGAGGAGGCCATGCACGAGGACCCCAACCAGGGCAACGCCGCCATGGAGGAGGAGTACCACCTGCTGGAGAAGGAGATCGGCGCCTTCCAGTTCGCCACCACCAAGCCCTACTGGACCAACAAGGAAAAGAAGAACAAGGGTTCCGGCGGCCTCTTCTCCATCACCGTCAACCCCTACACCTGCAAGGGCTGCGCCCTGTGCGTGGAAGTCTGCGACGACGACGCCCTGAAGATGGTGACGCAGACCCAGGACAGCATCGACACCCTGCGCGCCGACTGGAAGTTCTGGCTCGACCTGCCGACCACGCCCAGGGAATACAAGCGCATCGACGACCTCGACGAAAAAATCGGCGCCCTCGACACCCTGCTGCTGGACAAGAAAAACTACAACTCCATGAACTGCGGCGACGCCGCCTGCATGGGGTGCGGCGAGAAGACCGCCATCCACCTGTTCACCTCCACCGTCACCGCCCTCATGCAGCCGCGCGTGAAGGCCTTCGTCGAGAAGCTGGACGGCCTCATCGACGGCCTGGAAAAGCATCTGCGCATGAAGCTCACCGAGACCGTCGACCTGTCCGACACCGGCGCCGTGCTGGCGGCGGTGGAGGCGAGCAAGGGCAGGGACCTGACCCTGGCCAACCTGTCCGAGAGCCTCAAGCAGCGCAGCCAGGTGCAGCCCATCGACCCGGTCTGGCTGAAATGGGTGACCCAGCTGCTGGCGCGCCTCAAGGACCTGCGCTGGCGTTACGTGGAAGGCCCCACCCGTCGCGGCCGCGCCGAGATGGGCATCGTCAACGCCACCGGCTGCACCTCGGTGTTCGGCTCCACCTTCCCCTACAGCCCCTATCCCTTCCCCTGGGCCTCGCACCTGTTCCAGGACTCGTCCTCGGTCGCCCTGGGCCTGTTCGAGGGCCACATGACCAAGATGGCGGACGGCTTCAAGGCCGTGCGCATGGCCGAGATCGAGCTGGGTTTGCGTGGTAACTCCGGCGGTTACAACCCGGCGGAGCACGACGCCCAGTTCACCTACTTCAACTGGGAGAAATTCTCCGAGGAGGAATGGAAGCTGTGCCCGCCCGTGGTGGCCCTCGGCGGCGACGGCGCCATGTACGACATCGGCTTCCAGAACCTGTCCCGCGCCCTGATGACCGGCAAACCGGTGAAGATCTTCGTGGTGGACACCCAGGTCTATTCCAACACCGGCGGCCAGGCCTGCACCTCCGGCTTCATCAGCCAGGTGGCGGACATGTCGCCCTACGGCAAGAAGGACCACGGCAAGAAGGAGATCCGCAAGGAAATCAGCCTGATCGGCATGGCGCACCGCTCCGCCTACGTCATGCAGGGCGCCATCTCCCATCCGACGCACCTGATCGAGAGCTACATCGACGGCCTCAACAGCCGGCGGCCGGCCCTGTTCAACGTCTACGCGGTGTGTCCGCCCGAGCACGGCGTCGGCGACGACACCTCCAGCGAGCAGTCGCGCATGGCGGTGGAATCGCGCGCCTACCCGCTGTTCCGCTTCGACCCGGACGCGGGCGTCACCTTCAGCGAGTGCGTCAGCCTGGAGGGCAACCCGGAGCTGGACGCCGAGTGGCCGGTGTACACCCTGACCTACCAGGACGAGGACGGCGCCGAGCGGAAGATGGAGCTGCCCTTCACCTTCGCCGACTTCGCCCTCACCGAAGGCCGCTTCGCCAAGCAGTTCCGCATGGCGCCGCCGGAAACCTGGAACGACGACATGGTCCCCGTCGCCGGATTCCTCAAGCTCCCCGTCGAAGATCGCGACGGCAAGTTCCCCTTCATCTGGGCGGTGGACAAGAAGCGGCGCCTGATGCGGGTCATCGTCTCCGCCGAGCTGGTCAACTCCTGCGCGGAGCGCCAGCAGTTCTGGCAGCAGTTGCGCGACATGGTCGGCCTCAACCAGGAGGCGGTGGATACCGAGGCCATCGCCGAACAGGCCCGCGCCGAGTTGCTCGGCAGGATCAGCGCCAGCCTGGCCGGCTTCGGCGCCGGCATCCCGGTGGACGCGCCGGCCGCCGCCGCGACGGCGGCGGCCCGGCCGGCGGCGGGCGCCGACGGCTACGAGCCGGTCTACGTGGACACGCCGGAATGCACCGCCTGCGACGAGTGCACCACCCTGGCGCCGAAGACCTTCCAGTACAACGCCGACAAGAAGGCCATCGTCGTCAATCCCCGGGGCAACAAGTACGTCGACCTGGTGAAGGCCGCCGAGAAGTGCACCGCCGGCTGCCTGCACCCCGGCACGCCCTGGAACATGAACGAGCCGGGCCTTGAAAAGCTGATGGCGCGGGCGGCGAAGTACAACTGAGTGGAATTCGGGAAACGGGAAATGGGAAACGGGAAACGGGAAACGTGGTGCGGGTGGCGTAACCCACTGCCCCAGCGCCGCTCCCTGGCCATGCGGACGCAGGCGTGATGTTGCGTTTCCCGTTTTTTACGCGCAAGACATTCTCGCGCGGGGTGCGCCCCGACGAGCACAAGAGCACCGCCGGCAGTCCGATCCGTCGGATGCCGTTCGCGTCGCGCATGATCCTCCCCCTCGCGCAACACATCGGCAAGCCGGCGGTGCCCCTGGTCCGGGCCGGCGAGGAGGTCGTGCGTGGCCAACCCATCGCGCGCGCCGACGGGTTCCTGTCGGTGCCCATCCATGCCCCCGCCGACGGCGTCGTCGAATCCATCGAGCTGAAGCCGAGCGCGCGCGGCCCCTGGGTCGAATCCATCGTCATCCGGGTCTATGAAGCCTCCACCCAGGAAATCCGCTGGGCCGACCCGCGCGACCTCGACGCCCTCAGTCCCAAGGAACTGCTGCAGGCCATCCAGGACACCGGCATGGTCGGCCTGGGCGGCGCCGCCTTTCCCAGCCACGCGAAGATGACCGTGCCGGGCGAGTTCGCCATCCACACCCTGATCGTCAACGGCTGCGAGTGCGAGCCCTATCTCACCTGCGACCACAAGCTGATGCGCGAGCATGCGGACGACCTCATGGTCGGCATCCGCATCGCCATGCGCGCCACCGGCGCGCGGCGCGCCATCATCGGCGTCGAGGACAACAAGCCCGACGCCGCCGCGGCCATGCGCGCGCGCCTGCCGGCCGACGGCGCCATCCGCGTCGAAGTGGTGCCGACCAAGTATCCGCAGGGCGCCGAGAAGATGCTGATCAAGGCCCTGCTGGGCGTCGAGGTGCCGCCCGGCAAGCTGCCCATGCACGTCGGCGTGGTGGTCAACAACGTCGGCACCCTGACCCAGCTCGGCCAGATCCTGCCCGCCGGCCAGGGCCTCACCGAGCGCGTGGTGACGGTGACCGGGCCGGGCATCAAAAAACCCGGCGACTACTGGGTGCCCATCGGCACGCCCATGCGCACGGTGCTGGACTGGGCCGGCGCCGAGGACGTCAGCGAGCGCGAAATCATCCTGGGCGGACCGATGATGGGCCAGGCCGTGGCCTCGCTGGAGGTGCCGGTGACCAAGGCGGTGTCCGGCATCCTGGTGTTCGACCGCAAGCACATCGACGACGCGGTGGAACGCAAGACCTATCCCTGCATCAAGTGCGGCGAGTGCGTCAGCGTCTGCCCGATGGGCCTCAACCCCTCCATGCTGGGCATGCTGGCGGCGCGCCGGGAATACGACCTGATGGGCAGCGACTATCACATCGGCGAGTGCTTCGAGTGCGGCTGCTGTACCTACGTCTGTCCCGCCCACATCCCGCTGGTGCAGCAGTTCAAGGTGGCCAAGGCGATCCTGCGCGAGCGCGCCGCCGCCAAGGCGCCCGCGCACGAGAGCTGTGAGCGCTTCGACTTCGGCGCGCCGCCCACGCACGGCAGGAAGCCCTCCGCGCATCCCGCATGAATTCGCGCCCGAACCGCCATGACCCAACCGCTCCGTCTTGAACTTCGCACCGCGCCGCACGTGGTGAAGGGCGCCAGCGTCGAGCGCATCATGTTCCACGTGGTGCTGGCGCTGCTGCCGATCTGCGCCTTCGCGGTCTGGCAGTACGGCCTGTCCGCCCTCGCCCTGATCCTCACGGTGACCGCCACCTGTCTGCTCAGCGAGCGCCTGTTCAACCGCCTGTCCGGCAGCGCCAGCACCCTGTCGGACTGGTCCGCCACCATCACCGGCCTGCTGCTGGCGCTCACCCTGCCGCCCAGTTTCCCGCTGTGGATGGGGGTGGTGGCGGGTTTTGCGGCAATCGCCCTGGGCAAGGCCCTGTTCGGCGGCATCGGCTACAACGTGTTCAACCCCGCCCTGGTCGGGCGGGCCTTCGTCCAGGCGGCCTTCCCGGTGGCCATCACCACCTGGGTGCCGGCCTATTTCCCCAGCCGCTTCTCCGAGTTCGTCCCCACCACCCTGACCGCGCCGCTGATGACGCCGCCCGACATCGGCGCCTGGGTCAAGCAGAACGTGGTCGACGGCTTCACCGGGGCGACGCCGCTGGCGCGCTGGAAATTCGAGAACCATGTGGCGGATTTCGGCGACATGCTGTCCGGCGTGGCGGCCGGCTCGGTGGGCGAGACCTCCGCCGTGCTGGTGCTGGTTTGCGGGCTCTACCTCGCGGCGCGGCGCTTCCTCGACTGGCGCATTCCTGCCGCCATACTCGGCAGCGCCATGCTGGTCGCCCTGCTGTTCCATCTGGCCGAGCCCGGCCGCTACCCGCCGCCGTATTTCGTGCTGCTCTCCGGCGGCCTGGTGCTGGGCGCGGTGTTCATGGCCACCGACATGGCGACCTCGCCGGTCACCCCGCGCGGCGTGTGGCTCTACGGCATCCTCATCGGCGTCACCACGGTGATGATCCGCTACTTCGGCGGCCTGCCCGAGGGCATCATGTACGCCATCCTGCTCGGCAACGCCCTGACGCCGCTGATCGACCAGGTGACGCAGCCGCGCGTGTTCGGCGCGGGGAAGGGGAAGAAGGCATGAGCGAAGCCACCCCGCGGCCCGCCACCCCCAGCGCCGCGATGATCCGCACCCTGGGCCTGGTGGCGACGGTATGCGGCATCCTGCTGGTGCTGACCTACCAGAACACCCTGCGGGCCATCCAGGCGAACAAGCGCGTCGCCCTCGAGCGGGCGGTGTTCAAGGTGATTCCCGGCGCGCACAGCATGAAGGCCTTTCACGTCGGCAAGGAAGGGCTGGTGCCCGAGGGCGGCGCCGTGCCGGCCGGCGCGGTGAAGTTCTACGCCGCCTACGATCAGGACGGCGGTCTCAAGGGCCTGGCCGCCGAGGCCGCCGCCATGGGCTACGCCGACATGGTGCGCGTGCTGTATGCCTACAACCCGGCCAAGCAGGCCATCGACGGCTTCGGCGTGGTCGGCCACCGGGAAACCCCCGGCATCGGCGACAAGATCATCACCGACCGCGCCTTCCTGAAGAATTTCGAGGCCCTGGATGCGCGCCTCAACGCCGCCGGCGACGCGCTGGCCAACCCGATCAAGGTCGTGAAGAACGGCGGCAAGCGGCATCCCTGGGAGATCGACGCCATTACCGGCGCCACCGTGACGTCCCGCGCCGTGGCGCGGGGCATCAACGACAGCGCGCAGAAACTGGTGCCCCTGCTGACGCCGCACCTGGACAAGCTGACCGTTCCTGGCCAATGAGCCACCCCAGCCCAATGAAAACGCCCTTAGGCCATGAACGGTTCCCTCCCTTACAGGGCGTGCCCCGGACTGCATTCCGGGGCCGTTCGCAAGGCGCGGAGCATGCTCCGCGAAACCCCTTGCTCACCCCCCAACCCCTCTCCCGGGGGGCGAGGGGAGCTTCGAGAGCCGCTGCGCGGCTGAGACATCAAGGAGGGCAATGAGATGGCCATCCCAGGTCAAAAGCAACTCTCTTCCATGGACGAGTTCCTGGAAGGCATCTGGAAGCAGAACCCGGTGTTCGTCATGGTGCTGGGCCTGTGCCCGGCCCTGGCGGTGACGGTGTCGGCGGTCAACGCCCTGGCCATGGGCGCGGCCACCACCTTCGTGCTGCTCGGCTCGGCCCTGCTGGTGTCGCTGATGCGCAAGATCGTGCCGCGCGAAGTGCGCATCGCCACCTACATCGTCATCATCGCCACCTTCGTCACCATCGTCGATTACCTGATCGCCGCCATCAGCCTGGAGCTCTATGAAGCCCTGGGCGCCTTCATCCAGCTCATCGTGGTGAACTGCATCATTCTCGGCCGCGCCGAGGCCCACGCCTCCAAGCACGCGCCGGGCCGCGCGCTGATCAACGCGCTCGGCATGGGCATCGGCTTCAGCATCGGCCTGTTCGCCCTCGGTTCGGTGCGCGAGATCTTCGGCGCCGGCAGCCTGTTCGGCGTGCCCCTGTTCGGGCCGGACTTCCAGCCCTGGGTGGTGATGGTGCTGCCGCCCGGCGGCTTCTTCGTGCTCGGCGCCTGGCTGCTGCTGTTCAACTGGTGGCGCAACCGCAAGCCGGCGGTGCGGGAACCGGTTGACGCCGCGCGGGAGGCGAGTCATGGCTGAAGCGACGCTCACCCAGATCTTCCTGGCCACGGTGCTGGCCAACAACTTCGTGCTCGCCATGTTCCTCGGCCTGTGCCCGTTCATCGGCGTCTCCGGCCGCCTCAATACCGCCCTGCCGATGGGCGCCGCCACCTCCTTCGTCATGCTGGTGGCCAGCCTCTGCGCCTACGGCCTGAACTGGCTGGTGACCTACTTCGAACTGGAGTTCCTGCGCCTCATCTCCTACATCGTCATCATCGCCTCGGCGGTGCAACTGGTGGAGATGGTGCTGAAGAAGTACAGCCCGGCCCTGTTCCGCGCGCTGGGCATCTACCTGCCGCTGATCACCACCAACTGCGCCATCCTCGGTGTGGCGCTGTTCCAGACCGCGCGCGAATACAGCTTCCCGCAAGCCCTGGTGTTCGCCCTCGGCGGCGGCGTCGGCTTCACCCTGGCGCTGCTGCTCATGGCCGGCCTGCGCGAGCGCCTGAACCTGGCCAGCGTGCCCAACGTGGTGCAGGGCACCGCCCTCTCGCTGATGCTGGCGGGCCTGCTGTCCCTGGCCTTCATGGGCTTCGCCGGCCTGGGGGCGGGGGAATGAGCGTTTGTGAATACATGGCTGCGCTCAACAAACCCGTCATTCCCGCGTAAGCGGGAATGACGGTCACGTTGGCCGCGGTTTTCGCAAAATTCACGGGCTCTGAGGGGATGGGCACTTACCTGATCGCCATCGGCCTGATCCTCGGCATCGCCCTGTTCGGCATCGCCGTGCAGCGCATCTACGAGGGCTTCGCGCGCCGCCATCCGGAACTCGGTCCCTTCCGGGAAACCGGCAAGTGCGGCTCCTGCGGCGGTGGCGGCGGCTGTTCCGGCGGCTCCCGCGAGAAGCCGGGCTAGTTCCTCACCAGGGTCCCGGCTATAGTCCGGGCCCATGTCCGGACCCACACATACGGCCAGGGAGGACGCGGCAGGTCTGCTGCAGTCCGTCTTCGGCTATGCCAGTTTCCGCCCCCACCAGGAGGCCATCGTCCGCCACCTGATCGCCGGCGGCGACGCCCTGGTGCTGATGCCGACCGGCGGCGGCAAGTCGCTGTGCTACCAGTTGCCGGCCCTGGCGCGAGCGGGCACCGGCATCGTCGTCTCGCCGCTCATCGCGCTCATGCAGGACCAGGTGGCGGCGCTCAAGCAACTGGGCGTGAAGGCTGAATTCCTCAATTCGTCCTTGAGCCTGGACGCCGCGCGGCGGGTGGAAAACGACCTCCTCGCCGGGCGCCTCGACCTGCTCTACGTGGCGCCGGAGCGCTTGCTGACGGAGCGTTTCCTGGAGCAGCTCGCCCGCATCCGACCGGCCCTGTTCGCCATCGACGAGGCCCATTGCGTGTCGCAGTGGGGCCACGATTTCCGGCCGGAGTACGTGCAGCTCTCGATTCTGCACGAGCGCTTTCCCGAGGTGCCGCGCGTCGCCCTCACCGCCACGGCGGACGCGCCCACCCGCAAGGAGATCGCCCAGCGCCTGCGGCTGGAAGACGCCCGCCATTTCGTCAGCGGTTTCGACCGCCCCAACATCCGCTACCACGTGCGCGTGGACGAAGGCGCGGCACGGGAACAACTGCTGCGCTTCATCGAGGAGCGCCACGCGGGACAGGCGGGCATCGTCTACTGCCTGTCGCGCAAGAAGGTGGACGAGGTGGCGGCCTGGCTCAACGCCAAGGGCCTCATCGCCTTGCCCTACCACGCCGGCATGGACGCCGCCGCGCGCAAGCACAACCAGGCCCGCTTCCTCAACGAGGACGGCGTCGTCATGGTCGCCACCATCGCCTTCGGCATGGGCATCGACAAGCCCGACGTGCGCTTCGTCGCCCACCTGTCCCTGCCCAAGAGCCTGGAGGCCTACTACCAGGAAACTGGCCGGGCGGGACGCGACGGCGAACCGGCCGAGGCCTGGATGCGCTACAGCCTGGCGGACGTGATCCTGCTGCGGCAGATGGTGGACAACTCGGAAGCGGACGCGGCGCACAAGCGTCTGGAGCGGCGCAAGCTGGACGCCATGCTGGGCTACTGCGAACTCACCACCTGCCGGCGCCAGGCCCTGCTGGGCTACTTTGGCGATCCGCTGCCGCAACCCTGCGGCAACTGCGACAACTGTCTGGACCCCCAGGAGACCTGGGACGCCACCGAGGCGGCGCGCAAGGCCCTGTCCTGCGCGCACCGCACCGGCCAGCGCTTCGGCGTCAACTACCTGATCGACGTGCTGCTGGGCCGGGACGACGAACGCATGCGCCGCTTCGGCCACGACCGCATCTCCACCTTCGGCATCGGCGCCGAACTGGCGGAAAAGGAATGGCGGGCCGTGTTCCGGCAACTGGTGGCGCGGGGTTATCTGGCGGTGGACGCGGAAGGTCATGGCGGCCTCGCGCTCAGCGACACCTGCCGGCCCCTGCTCAAGGGTGAGCAAAGCCTGCTGCTGGGCCGCCAGCATCTGGAAGCGAAGCGGAAGAGCCGCAAGGCCAGGGCCGGCGCCCCCGCCGCCAGCGTGGCCGGCGATCCCCTGTTCGAGGCCCTGCGCGCCAAGCGCCGGGAACTCGCGCAGGCCCAGGGCGTGCCGCCCTACGTGGTGTTCGCCGACAAGACCCTGGCCGCGATGGTCGCCGAGCGGCCGCA